>NZ_JADPKE010000029.1:0-215386 GCF_023073795.1 Bradyrhizobium sp. 159
CCTGACACCACCATCTCCTTGCGCCTCAAGCTCAAGCGCGCCGGGTGGAACGATGCCTTTCTTTTTGAGCTCCTCGGCCACATGCGATAGCCCTGCCCTCCAGGGGAGGGTAAGAGAGCGTCCGCCGCCACAAGATGCCTTACGTCCCGAACACCTTCTTCAGCCCGGCCTTGGCCTCCTCCTGAATTCGCGTCAGGTGCTCGGTGCTGCGGAAGCTCTCGGCGTAGATCTTGTAGACGTCCTCCGTCCCCGAGGGCCTTGCCGCGAACCAGCCGAAATCGGTCTCGACCTTGATGCCACCGAACGGCTGGCCGTTGCCGGGCGCCTTGCTCAGGGTGGCGCGGACGGGGTCGCCGGCGAGATCTTTCAGGCCAAGTTGCTCGGGCGTGACCGATTTCAGGATGGTCTTCTGCGGCCCGGTGGCCGCGACGTCGGTACGCGCGTAATGGGGCACGCCGAACTCGGCGGTGAGGTCGCCAAAGAGCTGGCTGGGGTCACGGCCGGTCCTGGCCATGATCTCGGCAGCAAGTAGACCAAGAATGACGCCGTCCTTGTCGGTGGTCCAGACCGTGCCGTCCCGGCGCAGGAACGAGGCCCCCGCGCTCTCCTCGCCGCCGAAGCCGAAGCCGCCGGTGAGCAGGCCGTCGACGAACCATTTGAAGCCGACCGGCGTCTCGATCAGCTTGCGGCCGAGCTTTTTCGCAACGCGATCGATAATCGAGCTCGACACCACGGTCTTGCCGATCGCGGCATCCTTGCCCCAGTCCGGACGGTGCGCGAACAGATAGGAGATCGCGGTCGCAAGATAATGGTTCGGATTCATCAGGCCGCCGGTCCGCGTCACGATGCCGTGGCGATCCGCGTCGGTGTCGTTGGCAAAGGCGACGTCGAAGCGGTCGCGCATCCCGATCAGGCTCGCCATCGCATAAGGCGAGGAGCAGTCCATACGAATCTTGCCGTCCCAGTCCACCGTCATGAAGCGGAAGGTCGGATCGATCGCCTCGTTCACGACGGTGGCCTTGAGGCCGTAGCGATCGATGATCGGATGCCAGTAATGCACGGCGGCACCGCCGAGCGGATCGATGCCGATCGTGACGCCGGCGGACTTGACCACGTCGAGATCGACGACATTGCCGAGATCGGCAACATAAGGTGTGATGAAATCGTAGGCGTGGACTTTCGAAGACTTGCGCGCCTTGGCGTAGTCGACGCGCTTCACGCTCCTGAGGGCATCGGCGAGATAAGCATTGGCGCGCTTCTCGACCACGCCGGTGACGTCGGCGTCGGCGGGGCCGCCATGCGGCGGGTTGTATTTGTAGCCGCCGTCTTCCGGGGGATTGTGCGAGGGCGTGATCACGACGCCATCGGCGAGGCCGCTCGTACGCCCCATGTTGTAGGTCAGGATCGCGTGCGAGATCACCGGCGTGGGCGTGTAGCCGCCGTCCTTGTCGATCATGACATCGACATCGTTGGCCGCGAACACCTCGACGGCGCTCGTGAGCGCGGGCTCTGCCAGCGCATGGGTATCGATGCCGATGAAGAGCGGGCCCGTCAGCCCCTTTTCTCGGCGGTAATCACAAATCGCCTGCGTGGTCGCGACGATGTGGCCCTCGTTGAAGGTGTTCTTGAACGATGTGCCGCGATGACCCGAGGTGCCGAACGCGACCCGTTGCGCGGGGTCGGCCGCGTCGGGCTTGCCGGCGAAATAGGCGGTCACCAGCCGCGGAATATTGGTGAGCGCGTCCGGCGAGGCCTGCTTGCCCGCCGCGAGATCAACATTAGCCACTGAAATACCTCGTCCTGTCGCAAGCGATCGCGGGATACAATAGCACCGACCGGCACCCCGCCAAGGGCACAACACGCGCGAAGGAGGGGGCGTTCCTTCCGCCGGCTGCGCCTCACATTCGGGTGTCGTTCTGGTGAAACCGGCCCATAGAACGACGCCATCTGCGCATCTCGGTGACGGAAGGCGAGCCAACCTAATCACCTCGCAGCTTGCCCCGCCGCGAGTTTCGCATCTAGTGTGCGTCGCAAGAGGCTGTATCTGGAGGAGCGCCATGGAGGTCATACTGCTCCACCGGCGGCCCACGCCCCGATCCGCGCCGGATGGCGACGACCACGCTGATCAGGCTCGGCGACCTAAACATCCTGATCGACGCCGGCCGCGGCGTTATGGTGCAGCTCAGCAAGGCTGGCGTGCCGCTCGGCGCCATCAACACGGTCTTCCTCACCCATCACCATTTCGACCACATCGGCGATCTCTACGACGTGATGCTGAATTCGTGGATGCATGGACGCAAGGACGAGCTGCGCATCTATGGCCCGCCGGATACCGAACGACTGGTCAACACGCTGATCACGCAGGTCTACGACAAGGACATCATCTGGCGGGATCGGGGCGAGCCGACCTTCGGCGGCTGGAAACCGGTGGTCGCAACGGACATCGTGCCGGGTCCGGTTCTCGACACCGGCCGCTGGAAGATCAGCGCCGAACTCGTCTCGCATGGCGACGGTCTCGACATGCCGCCTGCCTTCCTCCAACGCTGGATGTGCGTCGGCTACCGCTTCGAGGCGGAAGGCAAGGTCATTGCGATTTCCGGCGACACCGTCCCCTGCCCCGGCCTCGAGCGATTGGCGGAGGGAGCCGACCTGCTCGTTCAGTGCTGCTTCCTCGCAACGCCGGAGATCAGCAACGAGCACCTGCGCCGGCTTGCGAAATTCACGATCGCCTGCGGCGATACGGTCGGAAAAGTCGCAGCCAAGGCCGGCGTCAAGAAGCTCGCGCTGACCCATCACCGGCCGCGCACTGACGATGCCATGCTGAGCGCGCTGCTCAACGATGTCCGGCAGGACTACTCAGGTCCTGTCGTGCTCGGCGAGGACCTCACGCGGATCGAGCTCTGAGCGCGGTCTCAGGACGATCCGACTTCGATCCGAAACGACAAGCACTCTTGCGCACCCGGCGCGATATGCATCAGGCCGGGCTTTTCGGTGAACTCGCCGTCGAAGCCGGTGGGGCTGGCATGGCCGCGCCAGGGCTCGATGCAGAGGAACGGCGCGCCCGACGGTTTCGACCAGACGCCGAGTTCGCGAAAGCCGCGCCAGGACATTTTCAGCCAGGGCCCGGTTGCCGCGCCCTGCCCGGCGGCATAGCGGACCGAATTGCTCTCGATGCGGTCGAAGATGATGGCGTCATCCACGAACAGGGCTTCGGACAGGCGCAGCGCTCTATTCTTGACCGGGCTCGGCTCCGTTGCTGCGCGCAGCAAGCCGCCGTCGAGACGGCGGACGGGAGCCGATTCCGCGTTTGCAAAGGTCAGCGCGTAGCTCTCCTTCGCTCGTCCGGCTTGGAGCGGCCAGTTGAAGGCGGGATGGCCACCGAGCGAAGCCGGCAATGTCTCCTTGCCGGTATTGGCGATCGTGAACGTCAGATCAAGGCCGGAATCGTCGATCGCATAGGCAGCGGTGAGCCGGAATGCGAACGGATAGAGCGCGCGCGTCGCCTCGCTGTCTTCGAGCACCAGCGTGCAGCGGCCCTCGCCGCGTTCTGTCCACGCGAAACGGCTGTCGCGTGCAAAGCCGTGCTGGGTCATCCGATAGGTCTTGCCCCGGTGCCGCAATTCGTCATTGGCCAGGCGCCCGACAATCGGAAACAGCAGCGGCGCGTGGCGCTGCCATTGCGGCCCCGCTTGCCAGACGAATTCGATGCCGCCGCCGTCCTTGAGCGAGCACAGTTCGGCGCCATGCGCCTTGACGGTCGCGCTGAGCCGGCCGCTTCGAAGCTTGTGAGTGTCATCGCTCATGCGCGACATCTACACCGCGACCTCCGACGCAGCAAGGCGACGCCAGCGGAGGCGGTCATCCATGGCGCTTGAATTTGAGGCGAGCGCAGCCCCACCCGGACACGCCGGAACGACGTGCCTTCAAATCGTCAATTACGGCAGCTATCAACTACAGGATATAGACGGCAGCAGGTTGACTCCGAGGCAGAATTATGAGTGGGCACGTATAGTTCGATGGTGGGTCTCCTCATCATATTTGTTCTGCTCGCGATTGGCTTCGCGGCCGGCTACGGCACGCGCGAGCTGATCTCTCGTAAGCGGCACGCCGAGTACCTGCACTTGCAGCCCTACGTTTCGCCCGCGCTCAGAACCAGGCAACCATCTTCGGATGAAAGCACCAGGTCGCGATACGCCACACCTCAACCCGCAATGACTGAGCAGACGTACCATGACATGCCTCAGTCGTTTAAACCCGTATCCATTCGGGAGCCGACGCCAGTGAGACCCGCCGGGCCTGCTGGCGCAAACTTGCGTCTCATCGAGCCGCATTCGTCTGAGCCCGATACCAGATCTTTGCAGTCCGTGGATATTGAGCAGAGCCTCGAAGAACTGGTCGGGCGCCTGCTGCGTAAAAGCCAGGGGAGCTAGGACCGCTCTCCTCCCGGGGGCGTCTTGATCACAAACCTCTTGCCGCATCTGCGAGTGGGCCTGTTGCCGAGGTCGACCACCCGGGTGGAAAGTAACCTCCTGGAACCGAAAGCACCAAGTATTCAGCAGGAGAACTCCCGGATCCAAGGGTCCGGGTCGACGACCGCGCACGTTCCAGGACAGAACCGCCCGCCCGCAGCGCAGCGGCACGCCCAGCCAATGGCTGGCCACGGCTGCGCAAAAGTGGTATGTTTTTAGCAGTTCTGTGGCTACAATACGACCCGTCGTGCGTCCGGAACATCTCTGGTGCAAGAGCAGGAGGGCAGATTTTGGTCGTGCTGATAATCGCAAGCGGCGTGGCGGGTGTTCTTCTGGGGCGTTTTTTTCGCGCGTACGCCCTTATTCCGGCAACGATGCTGATCCTGGTTCCAGCGTGGTATTTGGGTCTTGAGCATGGTTTCGCCTCGGGCGCGATAGCATTCGTCGCCAGCGCGGCAATTTTGCAAGTCGTCTATTGCGCGAGCCTGCTGATCTATCTGCTCGTCGCCAACCTCTCGTTGCTCGATCAGGTGCAGTCGGAGGCATCACCGCAGATGCCTGAATCGCAAATCGCCGTCTAATCAGACTCGTCCTTCACCAGTTGCCAGCGAGGATGTTGTCGCATGGTCCGTGCATTGCGACATCCCCCTGTATAAGCTCCATACCTACTCGATTGCCATGCAGATCATGCCGCAGGAGTCGCATTCCTGCCGGTGCGCTTGTGAGCGCTTCGTTTGCGCGGATGATCCCGTGCACGAGTGATGCTCCGTAAAAAGTTGACCACAGCTCAAAGCTGCTCAACGGCTCGAAAGATCTCCTGCACCCAACTGAATACGCGCGTGAATACGCGTGGCGGAGGCTCCTTCCTTTGACTTCGCCTCCTTGAAACATTTCAGCGGATTGGCGGTGTTGCACGAAGTCGACCGGGCAAAATGCATTTGGACACACGACTGCGCGACAGGCTCGTGCGACACATCACTGCATGCTCGAGACGTTTCGGGAATGAATGGCAATGCAATCTACCTGGAACCGACGCGAAGCCGCTGGCCGATATTCCTCGATTGCAAAGAAGAAGCGCACATTTGTGGCTCGCCACGGGCTTACGAGACTAGATCAACCCGATGGGACAACGTGACCGTCCATAGCACCTATATTCGCCGTCTTTCTCGTAGATAATGCAGATGTGATCGGTTGGCTGGAAGATCTAAAATGGAATTGCCGGCGAGAGCAGCGGCGGGCAACGGCGCGCGGAACGCGTTAAAAGAGTCGATTGGAAGGGCTCAAGCGGCTGTCGCTCTGTTGACGCCAACGCGATCACGGGCCAAGCAGCGTCCCGATCCGGTCATTCACCGGATTGATACCCGGCCGCTCGACTTCGGTGCCGATGAGATCGTGGCGGTCGGCAAGCTCCGCAACGAGATGCTACGATTGCCCGATTTCCTGCGCCATCATCGCCGGCTCGGGGTCGGACGTTTCCTCGCGATCGATGACCGTTCGGATGACGGCACGCGAGCATTCCTGCTCGATCAGCCGGATGTTCACGTGTTCGAGATCCGGGAACCCTTTGCAGAATCAAATGGTGGTGCGCGTTGGACCAGCGCCGTGCTCGACCAATTCGCGCAAGGACGGTGGGCGCTGACGCTCGATGCAGACGAACTCTTCGTCTATCCCGACTGCGAAAATTTTGATCTTCGATGGCTGTGCCGTTATCTGGAGAGCACCGGCGCTGATTGCATGACCGCGGAAATGGTCGATATGTATCCACGCTGGCTCGGCGGTCCGGAGCGCTACCATGCCGGCGAGAGCCTCGTCGCTTTCTCGCCCTACTTTGATTCCGATACGTATGTGAAGCGCCGTCGGCGCGGCTTTCCGACCAACTATCTGGTGGGTGGTGCGCGAGCGAGGCTGTTTTATGACGAACCGATGCCGCCGAAGATCGCTCTGTACGACACACTTGTACAATTGCTTGAGCCATACGGGCTGGCGCGGCTGCTGCCTGCAGTTAACATCACGCGCTGGCAGCCACCGCTGCTCACTAAAGTGCCGCTCGCCCGATGGTTGCCCGGCCGTCGCTATATCGCCGCCGGTCACCTGATGGCCCCACGAGGCAAGGCAGGCGACGTCACAGGCGCCCTGCTCCATTTCAAATTTCTCCACGACTTCACCGACAAGGTCGCAATCGCGGTCCGTGAGGGGAACTACTATCTCGGATCGGTCGAATATCAACGCTACGCGGAGCGGCTCGATCAGAATCCGTCATTCGAGCTCATTTATCCGAAAAGCCTGATCTACCAATCATCAGACGATCTTGTCCGTTGCGGTCTGATGCGTCTCTCCCCGGCCTACCAGGCCGCGACGCGATAACCCTGACCCACCGCTTCCTGGACACAGGAAGCGCGCTGGAGCTTTCCTCCAATCGTCAGCGGACCCCGTCGTTGTGCTTGATGTGTTCGTCGGAAGGACCGACCGATATCTGCTGTTCTGGAGCATTGATTTCATCGATCAGCTTGCGGCCGAGAAGCCGAAGGAGAAGCTTCCTTCCGCGCACCAGCGCCGGATAAAGCGCCCTTGCGAGGCGCGGCCGCGAGAACACGAGCCGATTGAGGCGATTGAAGACGGTCGCCTCCCCGGCAAGCGTTGCCAACAGATGCATTGCAGCGGCCCCATAGTAGTGCCGCCCACGCCAGCGAACCACCATGCCTTCATTGAGATCGAGGTTACGCGCGCGGATATCGCGCACGATTGGATGCTCCGAACGCGCGTCGATCAGGTGAATGCGCTGCCCACGCTCCCGCAACTGGTACAGCAGAACATAGCGGCTGCATAACGGGCATTCGCCGTCATAGACCACCCAGATATCGTCATCACTATGGGTCAATTCGATAGTCCGTTCGCTTCCGAACGTCGCGCACAAGCTTGCCCTCCGCCAGGCCGAGGCATACTGAGTCCACCACATAGTGATAGGCGACAATATCGTCCATGGCCAGCTTGTTGAATTCGCCGTACAGCCATGGATTGGACAGCATGTGGTGCGGATAGGCATAAAAACTGTTGTTATCCTTCACCCAGGGATAGACACGGAAAAAGCGATCCGTCTCGCGGACCATTTTTTCCACGGCCTCCATGGCTACGCCTGTGTCCTGACGCGGAAGGATCTCCGGGCCGCAGGTGGTCGCGTCGTGCCAAGTCGCAAGATCGTGGTTGTTGCCGCCAACGCGAGCCCGGAAATGATTCTCAGGGATGTACATGGTTCCGGTCCCGATCATGTACGAGTAGATGCCGAAATACGTGGAAGGCGCGAGAACCTGGCGACCATCGCGGGTCTCGACGAAAAGCCGCGGGCTTGCCAGCTTCGGCCCGTCCAGCCATCCAAGGTAATTGGTGTAGAAGAAGAACCGGCCACAAATGACGGTCACGACCATCACAACCTTCATCGCCGGGGTGAACCCATCACGCGGCAGCGTGCGTGCCGCGGCTACGATGAACAGGTTGAGCGCAATCCAGAAGAAGAACAGAGCCCCCAGTGTGAAGTACACGCCGATGTGGAAGATGTCGAACAGCAGGCAGAAGAACGACAGCGCGCGCGTCGAGATCGCAGCCAAGGGCGACAGGAGCTGGGCACCCAGCACGAAGACGTTGAAGATCAGCTGGTTGCTCACGATCGCGTCCCAGATCGTCTGCAACGCGCCCGGCCATAGGCCGAGCGGGGCGTCGCCGCGTTCGAGACCCATCAGGATTGAGGTTTGCGTGGGATTTGCGAGCAGCCAGGTCCATGGCTTCTCGCCACCAGCCTGCAGCTTTGCGATTCCCGACCAGAAATAGCTGCCGAGATGTGCCCCGACGGCGCACGCCCAAATCAAGCCATAGGCGCGATCGCGAAGCTGCTTCACGTTGTCTGCAGAAGCGAACAGAGTTCGCAGCCACGGCACTCGATCCATCACCCAGGCGCTGGTGAGGACGATCGTGCCGAGCACGCCAAGGACGGCGAAGTTACCGACGTCGAGCATCCCGAGATAATCGGTCTCGGTCACGAAGATGCCGGACACGACGCTCACCATTTCGCGCCATGCATGATAAAAATAGAACAGCGGCACCAGAAATGAAGGGCGCCAGATCGCGGCTATTCCTGCCACAACTGCAAGCACCGCACCGTAGCGGAAGAACAGAATATTGTCGTTCGAACCGAACAGGATGTTGGGAGGCCCCGCGAAAGGCCCCAATGAATCGAACAGCAACTGCACGAAGATCGCCATTCCGATCGCGAAGGCGGTGATCCGCAATGGCGGCGAGAAATCACGGTAGCGAATGGAGCTGAAGGCGAGCGCGCCAGTAAATGCCAAGCAAACCAGCATCAAAGCGTAAATGTCAGACCAGCGCGCGAGATGCGTGACGGCCCGCCGCGAAATCGCAGAAAGAATGACGGCTACTGCGAGGAGGAAAAGAGGTCCCGCGAGCGACGAGACGCTAGACCGGGCTCCTTGCTGTGATGCAACGGTATACAACGTCATCCCGTCTTGGACCTCCGGAGCTTCGCAATCGAGATCAACCGAACATTATCGAATCACTAGCTGTCTGCAAGCATCGCAAGCGCAGCTTGCCCTTCTCCTGATGTGAGTGCTCACAAAAATCATCTCGCGGGAACCTCCACATTGCGAATTAAAATATGACAAACTACGGGCATTGATGTGGCAGAAGGCTCCGCATTGACCTTAGTGACGGGCAGGCCATCGTTGAAGTCAGTTTCGACCACACTCGCCCAGGTCCGCCGATCCCACATGGCCCGGTCACGTCTTCCGTTCGTGTCAAGGCCAAGCTAAAAGCGGCGACCATCGGAACCGCCATCGTTCAGTGCGCTGGATTTTCCCCGGCATTTGCTGGCAGCTGCAAGACCGAGCAGGAACCGTTTGAGATCGCGGGGGGGTGAGCTCGTTGGACAGAGACAGCAAGTCACGGGCCGTAACCAACATCCTCATAACTGGCGGGTCTCAGGCCTGGAAACTGTCGGCTGGTTTTGTCTTGACGATATTCTCGACGCGAAATCTTGCCCCGTCCGACTTCGGCCTGCTGGCCATGTCTGCGACCGCCGCGACGTTCCT
Source organism: Bradyrhizobium sp. 159 (assembly GCF_023073795.1). Lineage (NCBI taxonomy): Bacteria > Pseudomonadati > Pseudomonadota > Alphaproteobacteria > Hyphomicrobiales > Nitrobacteraceae > Bradyrhizobium > Bradyrhizobium sp. 159. The sequence continues at coordinate 9,566 of NZ_JADPKE010000029.1, forward strand.
CGGGCTCATCAAGGACGTCGGCGTTGGGCAGGCTATCATTCAACGCACGGAAATCGCCAAGGGCCAGATCGATGCGCTGTTCTGGTTATCGGTGCTCGCTTCCGCGGCATCTGCTCTCGTTCTGGCGCTGAGCGCGCATCCGATTGCGCTGTTTTACGGCGATACGAGGCTTCAACAGCTCATGATCGCAATTGCCGGCCTAAGCTTCATTGCTGGCCTTCCGACCGTTCCGTCGGCGCTACTTGCCAAAGAATCCCGGTTCAAGGCCCTGGCAATCCTGGATGTCGTTGCGACAACCGCTTCCGTTGTCGCAGGGATCGTCGCCGTAATCATCTTGAGAAACTATTGGGCCCTTTACCTGTCCACGCTCGTTCTCACGCTCATTTCGACAGTGGGGATCTGGGCCTATTCTGGCTATCGCCCGGGATATCCTCATTTGGACAGCGAGACGCAACACATGGCGCGATTCGGCTTGCACGTGTCAGGGTTCAATCTGGTCAACTATCTCTCGAGAAATGCGGACAACATTCTCATTGGCAAATTTCGAGGCGGCGACGAACTCGGCCTGTATGATCGGGCCTATAAGCTGTTGCTGCTGCCGATCGTCCAATTACACAACCCCATCGGCCAGGTGATTGTCCCGCTGCTTTCGCGGCTTCGTTTCGATAAGGAGAGATATCTGAGCACCTACAGCGATGCCCTTTCCATGGTCATGCTTATATGTCAGCCGGGCATTGTCTTCGCCATCCTGCTCTCGGAGCCACTCTTCAGAGTTCTCCTTGGTGAGCATTGGGTGGGTGCAGCCCCGATTTTTTCTTGGCTTGGCGTTGCGGGTTTGATCCAGGTCGCAACCGCGACGGCCGCTTGGCTGTTCCTCAGTCAAGGCCGTGGCCAGGAGTACTTCAGGCTCGGCGTTTGGACCGCCCTGATCAACGTGACCTCATTCCTCGTCGGTCTTCCCTGGGGCGCGCTTGGAATCGCTGCGGCGTATACGCTGGTGAACTGCACCGTCGTGCTGCCGCTTTATGCGATATCGATCGGTCGTCATGGCCCGGTGACGACTAGGAGTCTGGTCAAGACGACTGTCCCGCATTGGGTCGGTTGTGGCGTTGCGGCGGTCGTCACAAGGATTTCGATCATCTCATTGCTGGATGGAAACTCTTTCGCTGGGCTGGTTACGCTGCTGGCGCTTGCCTATGCATCATATCTCCTCGCGATGAGCTTCTTCCCGCGGAAACGGGAACTTGCGAAACGCGTATTGCGCAACGTTTTTCGAAAGGCAAAGACGCTCAGCGAAGGATGAAGTCATGCAACTCCGTCAGATGGACATCGATCGGGGCTACCGCGTGAACGGCTTCGACCTGATGAAGGCTTGAGTCAACATCTGGGTAAGTGGTGGCCACGCGGAGCACTGCCTGGGCCGATTCATGAAACGCCTCGTTGACTAAGTCATATACGTTGGGGGTAGCGGATTGCTCGAACACGAACCCGCCGTCTCCGAGGGCCCGTGCGGTAGCGGGAGGCTGCGACGGCGCAACCGCCGAAAAATCAAAGCTGGCTTTCGGAGGATCGATCACAAGCGTGCCGCCCATTCCGTCGCTCGAGAGGTTGAAGGTCGACCTGGTGTAGTCACCAACAAGCGAAATATGTGCCGTGTGATCCTGGGCATCGACCACGGTCAAGGTACCGCCGGCTGTGTTGCCCGAAAAGGACGCCGACGTTCCCGTTCCGTATGCGATGTCCTTTAGGTCGATATGGTTGGAATTGGAGGCGGTGCCGTCACCCGTCAGACCGATGAGCGTTCCCGTAAATTGCGACGCGTGGTCCAACACCAGATTGCCGGTCGACGCCTTGAAGGCGATCGATCCGGAAGCGGCGCCTGACAATTCGAGCGTGGCGCCGGGGTCGATCGTCGCGGCCTGTGACATATTGCCCAGGTTCAATACGACATTTCCGGAGATCTTGAGGACGGTCGATGACGTATTGATGACGCCATCGCCATTGAGGTCCTGATAAAACGTCGTCTCGATCGCTTTAACAGCGGGGTCAGTCGGGGACACCTTGTTCAGGAGGTTCGATACCCAGTTGCCATTGCTGTCCGTGGTCCACACACAGAGTTCGCCGGTGGCCGGAATCTTCCAGGCCACGTCATAGCCGCTGGTCGTTTGCTCCACGCCCACCGGCGTCCAAGCGCCGAATTGTCCCGACACAACCGCCACACCACCGTACTTCAACGTCGGCCCCGCGCCGCTGGCCATCGAGTCGAGCAAGTAATTCGAGCCGGCCAGAACCAGGCTGGTTGAGCCGGACGCCTCGACTATGGTGCCTGAAACCTTCTGGGAAGTCGGTGGAAGACCAATTACGCCATCACCGTTGAGGTCCTGGTGAAAGAGGGTCTCATTCGACTCAAGAGCCGGGTCGGTGCCGGACATTTTGTTCAGATAGGTGGATACGAAATTGCCGTTGCGGTCGGTGCTCCAGATCGTGAACTCACCGGTCGAGGGGATCTTCCACGCGACAAGATAGCCGTTCGACGACGCTTCCGCACCCACTGGCACCCATGAGCCAAGCTGCCCCGCGATAACCGCCGTTCCGCCATACTTCAGCAGAACCGACGACCCGGCTGTCGAAAGGTAGAAGTTGCTTCCCGACTTGATAAGCGATGTCGTGCCGGTCGCTTCGATCACCGTACCGACGGCGGAGCTGAAAGCGTTCGAAAGCTGGCTCCGATTGCCGGCGATGTCGGTGGCGGTCGCGATGAAGCTGTGTTGCCCTGCCGTGAGCGATCCGGTGGTGACGCTCCAAGCCCCACTCGTCGCCGCGACGCCGGTGCCGAGCAGGGTCGAGCCTTCGTACAGCCGGACAATGCTTCCGGCTTCTGCCGTGCCGGAAACAATTATGGCGTTCGAAGCGGCAGGAGCGCCCGAGGTCAGAATGGGCGCAACCGGGGCACGGGTATCGACCGTGACGTTCAGCGCGCCTGAGGACGCGCTGACATTTCCGGCGGCGTCCGCGGACTTGCCCGTAAACGTGTGATTACCGTCCGCCAACGTTGCGGTGGCAAAGGACCAGGCTCCGTTGGTATCGGCGATCGCCGTTCCGATCATCGTCGCGCCGTCGAAAACCTGCACCGCGCTCCCCGCGTCAGCGGTTCCAACCAGGTTCACCTGGTTGATGTTGGTGACGCCGTCGCCGGCAACGTTGCTGTCGGGAGAGAACGACGCGACTTTGGGCACGTTCGGGGCGACGGTATCGACGGTGACATTGACCCCGGCTGAGAGCGCGGTGAGATTGCCGACACCGTCCACCGCTGCCGCGGCAAAGGCATGCCCGCCTTCGGCCAGCATCGCGGCCGCCATGCTCCAGCTACCATTGCCGTCGGCGATCGCCGTGCCGATCTGAGTGGTCCCGTCGAAAACCTTGACGGTTACGCCTGCCTGCGCGTGACCCGTGAGGATCAGATGATTTGTATTGACAAGGCCCGATACGATCGAGCCGCCGTCGTTGACAGCTGAGATCGTCGGCACGGCGATAGATGTCATTGCCATCGGTGAATTCGTCGCGGAGACGAATGAATAGTCCGCTGACGTCATGCTGGTGACACCGGCAATGCGCAGGGTATCTGTTCCACCCGCGTAGTGAACAGTCCACACGTCGTTCAAATGGGTCAAATAGGCGCCGCTGTCGTAGCCTTTCACAATGAGCTTGTCATGCTCGGCAGTCGCGCTCGTTAAGATGTGGAAATCCGCGATCGTATCGTTGCCGCTGCCTGCATTGTAAATGAAAGTATCGTTCCCAGCTCCTCCAGAGAGCCAGTCATTCCCGCCGGCGCCGTCCAGAGAATCGTCACCGCTCGAGCCGACCATACGGTTTGCCATTTGGTTGCCGACGCCCGCGAGCCCGCCCATCATCAACGTCAGATTCTCGACGTTTGCTGGTAACGTGTACGACGTCCACGCCTCCACGCTGTCAATGCCGCCGCCGGGATTCTCGACGATTTTCTGGTTCGCGTTACCGATGACGTAGGTATCGTCGCCGTTCCCTCCGACGAGCATGTCATCGATATTGACCGCCGAGAGCTTGTCGTTCGCCGCGGTGCCGTACACCATGCGGCTGCTCGCTTTGCCGCTGATCCAGGACGTGATTGTCCCGCCGACCGGAAGTGTTGCTGGCAATTGGAAATCGTCGCTGGTGAATGCCGAGACCGTCGTGTTGCGGAACACCAGAGTGTCCTGGCTGGTCAACTTCAGATAGACGTCGCTTCCGACCTGGGTCATTGCCGCCCGCACGTCGTCGAATGAGGTGAAGGCAAAGCCGTTGAGCTGGACGACATCGTGGGCGGCGCCCGATCCCGGAGAAAAGTCGGTGATGATGTCCGAACCATCGCCGGAGTTGATTACGAACCTATCCGCACCGCCGCCGCCGGTCAGGATATCATTGCCGAGCCCGCCGGTGATCACATTCGCCGCGGAATTGCCGATGATGATGTTGGACTGAATATTTCCAGTGGCGTTGATGGCCGCCGAACCGGTGAGCGTCAGATTCTCGACGTAGCTCGAAAGCGTATACGTCACCGAGGAGTTTACCGTGTCGATGCCTCCGCGATAGGCTTCGACAATCTTCGCACCGGAATCGGTGACGACATAAGTGTCATCGCCGGCACCGCCGGTCATGACGTCGGCCCCTCCTGCCCCGCCGATCAGGTCATTGCCGGACGTGCCACTCAGCGTGTCAGCAGCCGCACTTCCCACGATCGTGTTGGTCGGTGTCCCACTCGTGAGCAGAGTGTAGTTCGCAAGCGTGTACTCCGGCAATTGATAGGCTTTGATTGAATCGATGGTCATCGTCGCCGTCGATCCTGGCGCGGCGTTGCCCGGCCAGCTCCCGCCCATCGCGAGGTTGGCGATCATGTACATCGCCGTATTCATGTCGGAGGGCGTCGCCTGCTGTGCGACCTCCTTCCCGTCGACGAAAAACGTCAGGTCGTAAGGCGTCCATTTGAGCGCGAACGTGTGTTCTCCAGTGGTCAGGTTGGCCGTATTGGCCCAGGCCCCATTGGTCGCGGGCGCGTAGGGTGAGTGAATGGCCCAATGCGCCTGGTCAGGATCCTGACCAAAGGCCTCGAGCACATCGATTTCCGTGTTGAGGTTATTGGCAGTGCTGGGCAGCATCCAGAACGCCGGCCACGCGCCGCTTGTGCTGGGCAGCGTGGCCGTCATCTCGAAATAGCCGTAGGTCTGGGTAAAGCTGTTCTGGGTCGAGATCATGCCCGACGAAAATATGGCACTCCCCGTATAAGGCGTCGCGCTCGCAGGCAACGGTTGCGCCGTAATGACGAGGTGACCGTCCTGAATCGAGAACGGATTAAGCCCGAGCGACGTTGATGCCTGAGTGGCCGGCAGCCCGGAAAAGCTGGGATCGACATAGACTTCCTGTTCGCCGGCCAGACCGTAGCCTGCGGCTCCGCTCCAGGCATAGCTCGTGCGCCAGGTTAGGCTCGGATCCTGGCCCGCGGAGAGCGTGTTGAAGTCGTCGTTGAAGGTCTGGACCAGTCCGTTCAGGGGACTGACGATGTTTATATTGGCGGCCGTGAGATTCTGGAGACTGGTGTTTTCAAGCGTTATGGTCTCGCCGCCAGCGATGGTCAGGACAAGGTCGGTGCCCACCTGCTTCATGGCCGCCGTGACATCGGCGAACGTCTTGAAGCCGGTGTTGTTGAGCTGCAGGATGTCCCCGCCCGCACCCGCCTGAAAGTCGGTGACGATGTCGTTGCCGTTGCCCGCTCTCACGACAAAGGTGTCGCGACCGGCCCCACCGGTCAGCACATCGTTGCCTCGCCCGCCGTCCATCATGTTGTCGCCGGCATTGCCGACAATGATGTTGTTGAGGTCATTACCCGTGGCAGGGGACGGAACGCTATCTGTCAGGACAAGATTCTCGACGTTCGGCGCATTGACGAGGCTGTATCCGTTGATGTTCCAGACCCGGATCGTATCGATACCCTCACCGGCCTGCTCGACGACCTTGGTGTTGTGGTCATAGACATAGTAGGTGTCGTCCCCTGCTCCGCCGATCAGCGTGACGCCCGTGCCGCCGGCCTGCATGCCGTCATTTGTCGCTCCCGTAGTCAGCGTGCCGCCCGCGGCGACGGTACCCGCCCAGTTCCATGCCGTTCCGCTCGTTGGCAGCGGGTTGTCCAGTGCAACATTGCTCGCAACCAAGGTCGAAAGCGCGACATTCTGCAGCGTCAGGGTTTCGGTGGACGACAGCGTTACGACCGTATCGGCGCCCACTTGGGTGGCCGCTGTCAGGAAACTGGCGAACGTCGCAAAGCCGTAGTTCTGTAATCGCAACACATCGCCGCCTAAGCCCGCCTGAAAATCAGTGAGGGTATCGGAGCCGTACCCCTTCGAGACGACGAAAGTATCGCTGCCTGCTCCCCCGGTCAGAACATCATTTCCGGTACCGCCAAACAGAACGTCAGCACCGGCGCTTCCATTGATAATGGCCATGATGGATTGCGTGCTCCCTTTTCATGGCACACAACTATGCACGCGTTCAAAAGAGCCTTATGGATTCGACGCAATTTGACGCATGACGAGAGAATCAGCTGACGGGTGCGGATTTCTGCGGAGACACCGTAATGCTACGGCTCATGCGAGGTGCGCGCTGCTTTGCAACGAGCGCGTTCGCCGCAGGACCCGTCCTAGTGGGTTCCGATTAGGGAACCGTATTCCGCATCCGAAATGTCAGCACATCGGCTTGCGAAGTTCCTGCTACGCACGTTCCTCGATCCACCAGGACTTTCGCCGGAGGGCCCTCAGCACGAACCCGGCCGTTTTCAATGCACACCACGTGGTCCGCATCGCGCACGGAATCCAGGCGATGTGTTATGAGCAACAAGGTTCGGTTCTTGAAGTGTAACTGGATCGCGCGTCGAATGCTGTCCTCAAGCGTCAGATCGAGCGCGCTCATCGCTTCGTCGAGGATGAGGAATTTCGGATTGCGCACAATCGCGCGTGCAAGACCAAGACGCTGCCGCTGACCGCCCGAGAAGCGCAGGCCATGCTGTCCTATCCAGGTGTCGTATTTGTCGGGTAAGGCCTCGACGACCTCTGAAATGCCCGCGACCCGCAGCGCCTGCCGCACCTCTTCCTCGGAAGCGTCGTTCTTGGCCATCCGAACGTTCTCGATCACCGTGCCTTCGACCAGGTCGACATCCTGGCCCGCAATGGCGAGCATGCCGAGCCAATCGGTTCGACGAACGTCTTCGATGGATCGCCCATCAACCCGTATGACACCCTCGTTGGCCGAATGGAGCCGCAACAATAGATTTACGATCGTGGTCTTGCCGGCGCCACTGGCTCCAATGAGCGCAGTGGTCTTCCCCGCAGGAATGTCAAACGAAACATCCAAAAGAGCCGGCTCCGTACCGGCATCATAGTGGAACGTCACGTTGCGAAATGAGATGCCGTCCTCGAGTTTAGCCACCGCCACGTGCCCGGCGTTCGGGTACTCCTTGTCATCTGTCGAGAGCATATGTCTGATGGACCGAAGCTGCGGCTCGATCTGCGCCATATACAGCAAGTTCCCTTCCAGATCTCGCATATGCGGCTGCAATCGATAGAGCAACGCGACCGCGGTCAGGCTCGTCGCGAAGCCGATTCCCCATAAATCAGCGAGCGCGATGACGAGAAACAGCACGACGAGATACCCCACCTCCGTCAGAGGCGAGACCAGGGCGGATAAGCGCGCAAGCCGCAGTGCGACCTGTCGGGCCTGAGTCGAGGCCTGCTCGAAGCGCTTCTGGTGAGTTTCCTCCTGGCCATATGCGCGGATCGTGCGCATACCCTGGAGTGTCATCAGCATATGCTCACCCAGTCTTTGATGAACCTGCTTTACTCCGGCGCCCAACTGCTGCATGGGCAACGAAAGATGGCGCAATCCGGCCGATACAATCAGCGAGGCGACGATGGCAAGGACCGTTACCTTGATCGAGAGCGCTAACAGAAAAGACGCGAAGAGAAAAATCGAACACGAGCTCACGATAATGCGGGTAAGGCTGGCGTATGCTCCAGAGATTATCCATGTCTCGGTTCCCAACACCTCCATGAGATATGCCTCCTCATGGCGCTGGAAGAATGAATACGAAGTCGACAGATATTGCAGATGGACGCGGTTGCGCGCGGCTTCATTGATCTGCTCTCCAACACGTGCACTGATTAGTGCGTTGATGAAGGAAATAGCACCACGAGCAATGATGAGAAGGAGTAGCACGACAGCAGTTTCGGTCGAGCTGTGAAACCAGTTCGCCGCATCTCGGAGCGCTTCGCCCAAGAGGCCGCTGGTCGACGTTGCAAGTTCCACCTGACCCATGGCAAAATAGAAGAACAGGAGCACGAGGGTAATCCCGACCGTCTCCGCCAACGATGCAGCCAGGCCAAGGACAATCAGCGCTGGCGTCACCCAACCGGGCAACGGCGCAAGTTTGAGCAGCTTGAACAGTTCGACCAACGCTGCGCGGCGAGCAGCTCTCGGTCTTGCATTGCCTGCGTTCTCTGTCATAGCGACTGATTTGGATCGCCGATAGCAAACGATGAAAGCGGATGTCGAACCGACTGGCGACGCTGATGACGCCATTTCCACCGGATTTCGGAGACGATATCCCGCGGCACATCGTGCACGCAGACCCTGAGCGCCAGCAAGGGATTCCGTCTGCACAGGAGTCCAACGATCGAAGCGAAGTACCACAACTGACCGCCCGTCAGAGCCCTCCGGAGCAGCCAACGTGCATAGTTTCTGAAGCCTTGCTCAAGCAACGGTCCGCGCCCGGGATGCCGCGTCATGATCTCATCGGCGACCAGCATCCACGACCGGAACATCCGGGGCATGTTGCTTGACATGTTGTTCGGAAGGTAGCGATAGCCGATCTGGTACTCGGGCACGACCGCGAAATGATAGGCCTCCGCGACACGGCAATAGAACAGCAGATCTTCGCAGCCTTCGGCGCCCGACGCCCGGAGTCCGCTCTCGAAACCTCTTGCAGCTGTGAGGGCTTCCCGGCGAACCAGTGCCGAGCTGCCGTTACCAATAAAATTTCCCTGACAGAGATAGTCTAGCACCTCGCCCGCATGGAACACGGGATCGGACCTGGCACTTACGCAACTATCGGCGTCGATCCAATCGTACCAGCTATAGACGAGACCTGTACTTTTGCCTCCATCGAGCAAGGCTCGAAGCTGTTGCTCAATCTTGTCGTGCGTCCAGAGATCATCGGCATCAATGAACGCAACGAAGTCCGCGCGCGCCACCTGCCATCCCGCATTCCGGGCGGCCGCCACTCCTGCATTCTGCTGTGCTATGATGGTTATTCTAGAATCCTCAGCTAAATGCCGCTGGATGACTGCAATCGTATTGTCGGTCGAGCCGTCGTCCACGACTATGATTTCCAGCTTCCGATGCGACTGGGACCTGACGCTGCGAAGCGTCTCGTCGATCGTTGCATCGGCGTTGAAGGCGGGAATGACCACGCTGACCAGGAGCGCCCCCGTATTCATTGGTACTGCTCCAGGCAACGAGCGAATGTGTCCAACGTAAAATCGCCTCTGACCTCAATTCGCGGCAGATCCAACAGATTGTCCTTCAGTGTTACGGCCCGTCCGACCGTGTTGAACAGAGTTTTGTAACCACATTCGGCGGCGAGAATTTCAAGCCGCTGATCGGTAGAGCCAAAAGGCGCGGCAAGCGACGTTATCGATTGCCCAAGCCACTGTTCCAACTGGGCGCGAGATCGCGTCAATTCCTCGGCGAGAGCCCGGGTCGCAAGTTGCTCGCTCCGCGGGTGGCTCGCCAAATGACTGCCAAAGGATACGCCCTCGGCGGCAAGCGCGGCGATCCTGGTCGGCCCAAGCAGCGACGCGGGCTGCCCAAACGGCGCATCCCACTCAGCCCGCTTTCCCACGAAGTCGGTCGCGACGAACACTTCTGCCGAGAAATCGTTGGCCTGGAGGATCGGCCATCCATGCTCGGCGAAATCTTCGTAGCCATCGTCGAAGGTGATCAGCACCGGCCTGCCGACGAACGGATGATTGTTTGCCACGAACCAGGCGAGCTGATCCGAATTGATCGTGTGGTAGCCATTTCGGCGTAGCCACAGCATCTGTTGCCCGAACACGTCCGGAGACAAGCGGTAACGCGCCAGTTCGCCTGGTCCTTCTGCCGCAATTCGGTGGTACATCAGAACCGGAACGTGCGTGCGTCTTTCGGATTGCGCGACGTCAAACCTGCGTGCCACGGCCCCATCCCACACGATGGACCGCGCAACCTCGACCTCGATCGGCGCGTCGATAGCCTCCCGTTTGACCTGTGTGTCAGGGGGCGCTTCGTCCGGGAGTAGCCGCCTGAACCGATCGATGCGGTAGAGTTCTGTCTCGATCGATGTCTCCAGGGCGAGTCCGGGTATGCCTTGGATAATCCGCGTGATCGTCTCCGCCCCATACGGACTCTCCCAGTCGAAACCCGTTCGAGACATGTTGTCCTTCAGCACAAAGGCGTGGCCAACCACTAGGTAACCGCCAGGACGCAGCGCCTGCACCAGTCGCTTCGCCACCGATTCGAGTTCAACCTCATCATTGAGGTAGTAAAGGACCTCGGAGCAGACGATCAGATCGATGTCCTGCGGGAGCGGATCGGCGGACAAATCCAGTTGGGAGAACTCGACATTCTGATGCCCATTGCATCGGACACGGGCCCGATCGAGCGCCTTGGTCGAAATATCGGCGGCACGCAGGAGTCTGACCCTGCTGGCCAATTGGCGCGTGAAGTGTCCTTCCGCGGATGCGAGCTCGAGTGCGTGATCCACTGGCTGGTCTGGCAGAAGTTCGAGCTGCCGAGTGTACTTTTCCTGTTCATACGGCGAACCATAGTTCCAGGGATCCTCTTGCTCGAAGAGACCCTCCCAATATTGCTTGCGTGCGGTGTCTCGAGATCCTCTGGCACATCGCATCGGACTGCTGGAAGCGGAGATGCCTGTGATGGCTCGCGACCGCGCCTCACGTGAGGCCCGCGAGGTCAACTCGCGCAGCCGCCCCCGGTGAGTATCTTGGCCGTCTCGCATGAAAGATCGAACCCGTTCGGTCCGCTTGTGGAATGCGATTTTTGCCCGAACCAGCCTTCCGATCTGGTCTTTGACGTGCAAATGAACGAGGCCATCGGCAGCCAGCGAGATCCAGAAGCGGCTGCCGACAACGCCGAGGACACCAATATCGACCAGCGTCAGGATGCGCGGGCCATCGCAGAGATAGACGTAAAATCGATCGACAGTCCCGATTGGCCGGATAGGGCGGATATGGCGAAGGTCAACGCGCGTGCCGAGCGTCAGTGTGAGGACCCTGGGCGCCGAAAGGTCATCATAGTCGAGCACTTTCCGCTCAAACCTGTATTGGCACTTTCGCCCCGCCGCGGGGTCGTTCCACGCACAACCGATTGCCAAGATGAGGCCGGTTATCCCGTCCCCGTACTGCGCCCACCGTTCCGCCAACTTGGCGGGCACCGTTCTTGCCCCGACCATCACGGCTTCGAGCAGGACGCTGGTGATCTCGTCCGCCGACGTCTGGGTCTTTGGAATGTCGCTGAGCGTTTCCAGCGATGGATCGCTGGCATTCCTGCGGCCGCATTCAAATCCGGCACACCAGAGCGCGAAATACGCGTACGCCGCCGCGGCGCTGCCGTATGCAGTTGATGCTCCAGCCCGATGTGCGGGTGCCGGCTCGCTGACGCGAGCATCGCTCGAAAATCCGCGCGCAATGACCAGCTGCGCGTCGGCCAGCATCCGTTTGACGTCTTGTGTCAGAGAATGGTCGCTCGCTCGATAATAGCTCAATTTCTCATCGACATGGATCCACCTGCCGCCGCAGCGAGCGATCCGTTGCCACAGGTCCCAATCTTCGCACGTGCGGAGACTGGTCTCAAAGCCACCGACCTTTGCGACCGCGCTCTTTAGGACAAGCACGCCATGGATGAACGTGGCACACGTGCGGGCAAAGCGCTCAAATGCGTTGTCCTGGATGGACGGGTCGCTCCGAGCCGGGGTCTCACCACCGTCAGGCATGACCCGGCAACCGTTGCAATAGGCGGCCACCGCCGAGGAATCGAGATCCAGCGCAGCATTCATCCGTGCGAGGAAGGATCGATCGATCCAGTCATCACTGTCCAGGAAGAGTATTCGTTCGCCGGTCGCGTTTGAGATCCCCCTGTTGCGAGCACTGGAAGCGCCTTCTCCGTCACAGGTCAGAACCCGAACGCGGGAATCCCGCGCCGCGTATTCAGCAACGATCGCGGCCGTGGCATCAGTTGAACCGTCTTCCACGACAAGAGCCTCCCAGTCGGGGGCACTCTGCGCGAGCAGGCTGTCGAGCGTTTCAGCGATGGTCCCTGCAGCATCACGGGCGGCGATCACGACGGACGTACGCGGATAGGCCGTCATCTTCGAAACCTTCGGCGATGATAGAATAGCAATCCCGCGAGATACCCCGTCAGCTCCTCCTTCAGGAAGCGGTCGCGAATGCTCTCTCCTTCCATTCCTTTCCGCAGCAGCCGATGGAGATACCAACGCGGCTTGTAATAGTACGCTAACCGTCGGTTTGCCGAGATTCCGGTTCGCTCATACTGCACCAGGAGTGCGGCCGCATGACCGCGCATGTAGTGATAGATCTGGCTGGCTAGGCCATCCATTGTCCTGCGGTGAAAGTGGAATGCGACTGACGCCGGAGTGTAACGACACGTGTAGCCGCCCGCGAGCAATCGATACCAGTATTCCGAGTCGCCCGAGCAGCCGGCCTGACCGACGTCCAGGCGCTCATCAAAAAGCCCGACGGCCTGAAACACCTCGCGCCGGAACGCCATGCTCGCTCCGGCGCCGATGTCCCACGCGGGAAGGACCTGGCCGCGATGCGATCGGAAGGCTGCGCTGTCGTAATCCTGTTCGCAATAGCCCTTACCAAATCCCCAATACGTCTCGAAATGCCGTTGCGCCTCGGTCGCGAGCTCGGCGGGAAGCACAAGCCCGGTCACCGCACCGATCTGGGGAGAGTCAAATGCACGTGTCAGTTGCTCCAGCCAACGCGGGTGAAGCAGCACATCGTCGTCCGTATAGGCGACAATATCTCCGGTCGCATGGAGCGCGCCGGCATTGCGCGCAATATCCAGACCGGGTCGCTCCTCGCGAATATAGGTTGCTGCCGCGGCCAACGCGACATCCCGCGTCCGCCGATCGCGCGATGCATTGTCCACCACAATGATTTCTCGTGGAGGATGGCTCTGTTGCGGCAACGACGACAAGCATTTTTTCAGCTCCTCCGGACGGTCGCGCGTGCAGATCACCACGCTCGCCGAGAGCCTCACTTTAGTCGGGGTTCGCTCTTTGGAGTTGACGGCTGACAGGAAGGTGTCGTCGATATGATCGATCCTGGCGTCGGTTATCTGGCCTTCATGCATCAGCACATGGCCGATCGGCCGGTCGGCGCGCCAGAACACTGTCATGCCTTCGCTCAATGTCGTTTCGGCAACATCGGACGCCGACGTCACGGAGACATGCGCCACGCCTCTTCCCAGTCCAATTTCTACGAATGGGGTGTCGGTCATCTTCGTGCGAAATCATGCCGGCGGGTTGCTATCGCTCCACCTGAGTGCAGTCTCAATAATGAAATCGATCTCGGATTGCCGCGGGCTCCAACCGAGCTCCCGCTTGGCTTTGGCAAAGGAGGCGACGAGCGTGGGCGGGTCGCCCGAGCGGCGTGGGCCGCGGCGGACGACCGGATCGCTTCCGGAGACACGCTTCACGGCATTTATTAGTTCGAGCACACTCGTGCCAACCCCCGTACCGAGATTGAAGACATGAGTACCGCCTCGAGCCACTAGCATGTCACCTGCGAGTAGGTGCGCCTGCGCAAGGTCATTGACGTGGATATAGTCCCTGATTGCACTGCCATCCGGCGTCGGAAAGTCCGTTCCCAGAATGGTGAAAGGCCGATCAGCTCGGCGCACCGCTTCGATCGCCAGAGGAATGGCATGCGTCTCCGGTTCGTGACGCTCGCCGATCTCGCCGTCAGGATCACAGCCCGCTGCGTTGAAATAGCGCAGCGAAACCGACGACATCTGGTACGCGCGACCAAAGTCCTCCAGCATACGCTCGATGATCATCTTGGACCAACCATAGGGATTAATCGGCGCCTGCGGATGTGTTTCGTCTATCGGGGTGTGCTTGGGTACTCCGTAACTGGCACACGTGCTGGAAAAGAGGACGCGCGAACAGCCGGCCGCTCGCATTGCCTCCAGGAGGGCAAGCGTTCCTCGCGTGTTATTGTCGTAATAGATGGCCGGGTCGGCCACGGACTCGCCGACATAGGCCAGCGCCGCAAAATGCGCGACGAGGTCCGGCTTGTAGGTTTCCAAGGCGGCGCGCACGCCGACGGAATCGCGAATGTCGCACTCGATCAGCGATCCCCAGCGTACCGCATCGCGCCAGCCCCGGGAAAGATTGTCGAGCGTCACGACGTTCCAGCCCGCCATCGCAAATGCCTTGCAGCAATGCGAGCCGACGTAGCCGGCACCGCCGGTGACCAGAACGGTCTTCTTCATCTCGCCCCGTCCGCGCGCTGCGCATCGATCGGAAGCGGCGGATTACCGAGATTTGTCGGTCCGGCGACATCGTTACGCGCCTTCATCAACCTTCGCGCCAACAACACTCAACTCCTTGTCACGAAGCATGAACTTGTTCTTGATCTCCAACCTTCCAAATTCCAGTCAAACCTTATCTAGATGGATTGTGGCGTCATTCGTACGATCAATCGCGGCGCGCAGGCGCGTGGAACCGCCGCGACGCGCAAAGGCCCGAAACGGTGCAATTCGTGGATTGATATTGCGAAACTATTGCTTCGCTGCGGTTTCGTCCGCGGGATAGAATCGCGCCTGATGCGCTTCCGATAGAACCTGTCCCGTCGATGATTTCACGAGCGCGGTCCATTCATACAGACCCGGCTTGCAAGGACCAAATGTCCGGATCGTGCCCGATGGCACGAGGCCATTGCTCGGAACCGGAACGTTCTGGCCTCCCATTTCGCGAGTGCCTTCCGCAAGTGTGAGCGTCATCGACGTGGCACCGGCGGGAATATTGCGCAGACGCATCTCCGGATTTGGGAACAGCGTGACACAGCCGCGTGCCCCGCGCCATGAAAAATCCAACGTCATCGGATCGGCCGATGCAGGATGACAGGCCGCCAGCAAAAAAGGGAAGACAACAACAACAGCTCTCACATATTGCTCCGGTCAGGTTCGCTTCCGATCTTCGAGCGATCGGGGCACGCACTATTCACGATTAACGCAGAATAGATCGCCCATTTTAGGGCGCCATCGGTAAGCCCGCTTGCAACCGATGCATCAAAGAAGCAGTCACGAGTTGGCCATTCTTTTGACGGACCGTCAGTACGTCCTTGGCGTGCATCAACGACCATTCCCGCGCCTGCCAACGGATTGAGCAAACAATGGCAAGTGGCAGCGAAACCGTGTCCAGAAACGTCCTGATCGTCGTACCCGTTTTGAACGAGGCTTCTCATATCGAGACCGTAGTCCGCAATCTGGCGCGGGACAGTCTCGACGAGGATCGCACGATAGTGGTTGCAGATGGCGGCAGCACCGATGGGACGCCTGACATTGTCCGCCAGCTCGGCAAGGAGATTCGCGGCGTCCATCTGTTGCACAATCCCCAGCGGCTGCAAAGTGCCGGGGTCAATCTAGCCGTACAGGTCTATGGTGCTGCGGCGCAGGTCCTGGTGCGGTGTGACGCCCATTGCGAATATCCAGCGGATTATGTTTCGAGCCTCCTCAAGACTCTGGACGAGCGCAAGACCGACTCGGTCGTGGTCCCCATGGACTCCCGAGGTGACGGCTGCCTGCAGAAAGCCGTCGCCTGGGTCTCGGACACCAAGGTCGGTTCGGGCGGATCGGCACATCGCGGCGGAAAGCAAAGCGGCTTTGTCGATCACGGCCATCATGCCGCGATGACCATCGACGCCTTTCGCAAGGCCGGTGGTTACGACGAAACCTTCACTCACAATGAAGATGCAGAGTTTGACTGCAGGCTGCGTGCACTCGGCGGCCGGATATTTCTGGATTCGGACATCCGCCTTTCATATCGACCGCGGTCGAGTTTTCTGAGCCTGGCGAAGCAGTACTTCAACTACGGGCGTGGTCGGTCGAGAACGGTGAGACGGCATCCAGGATCTTTGCGACTGCGTCAATTCCTGGTACCCACTCATGTTGCATTGACGCTCGGTGGCATCGTGCTGTCGCCCGCTGCGCCGCTGCTGTTGACATTGCCGGCGGCCTATCTGGCGATACTGGCCCTGACCGCAATGATGATTGCAGCAAAACGTCGCTCAATTTGCGGGCTGCTTGCACTGCCGGCCGCCGTCGTGATGCACTTCGCGTGGGCAATTGGCTTTTTCTGGGGCATCCTGTCGATCCGCCAGACCACCTGGCAGATGACCCCTTCAGTTTCCTGAACGTTGCAGAATTTGGGCACCGGCCGGCGTGTCCACACGCCGGCCGGCCTTCGCATAGGCGGCCTCGGTCAGGCGGGCAATCGAGGTCCACGTCGGCACGGAGTCGCGCAGATCGAGCATTCCTTGACCCTTGGCGTTTCGATAATCAGGGTCGCTGATCAAGCGCTCGAGCGACCGGGACAATGCGGCGGGATCACCTGGAGGAACGAGCGTCCCCTCCGCCCCATCGCTCAGCCATTCCGAAAACGTTCCAAGGTTCGAAGCGACGATCGGACGTCCCGCCGCGATTGCCAGCATCAGCACACCCGATGCGTCGATATCCCGGTATGGAAAAGCCAGGATGTCAGCGCGCGCGACCAGCGAGGTGACTTCGTCTTCCGGAATGAACCGCAGGTCGAATTCGACATGGTCTTCGAGCTGCAGATCCTTCACCATCGCAAACAACGGCTCTATCGGCATTTCCGGCCAGCCCACGATCTTCACCACGCAAAGTGCCCTGACCTCTCGGGGAAGCAGCGCAAGCGCGCGAAGCATGACGTCGACGCCCTTGTAGGGCTTTATCTTGCCGAACAGGAGTATTTGAACTCGCCCGTCCGCGGCCGGGGGCTCATCGGCCGGTCGGGCGATATGATCCGTCAGCAATCCGTGCGCGATGACGGATATCTTCTCGCCCGGGATACCAACGCGCAGCAGGCGATCGCGTGCAACGGTCGTATGAACGATAAGATGGTCAAAGCAATGCAGAATCTTGGAGGCGCCGATTCGCTGTATCCGCGAACTCGGATTGTTATTGAAGGGATTCGAGTCATGAACGGTCAGAACCGTTGGCGCGACCCTCCTGAACTTGGGAATGAACTGGCTATCGACGATCGCCAGCGGTGCCCATTGAAAATGGATCACATCGGGCGGCGTCTTCCTGAAGCGCCTGATCAGCCGTGTCATTGATTCAGCGTGACTGAGGCCCTTCAGCCCCAGTTGCACGTTGCGCGGAAGTTTCTTGAAAAAGCGCGACTGCAATCCCGGATAAAAATGCCGGTCAAGAAACAGGTCTTCATCAACGGAAGGCTTCTGCCCCAGCTGGCGCCCCACAATGCTGACTGCATGCCCAATATCGGTCAATCCTTTGGCCAATTTAAGATCATATGGCCAAGTGAACAGTGACGGATCGATCAGAGCGATTTTCATGCGATTGCCTCACCAACCATGCGGACCGTGAAATTACTTCTGGCCCATCAAGGCATGGATTGATAGCTTCTTCTGCCACTTGCAAATTTGTGAGCGACAAGCGTTGAAGATCAGCATCGTCATAACAGTCTACAATTACGAACGGTATGTCGGATTGGCAATCGACAGCGCGTTGAATCAGACCCGTCCGGCGGACGAGATCGTCGTCGTCGACGACGGATCGATCGACGGTTCCCGCCAGATCATCGCCGGCTATGGTGACAGGATTCGAGCCATATTTCAGGCAAATCAGGGCAACATCGCAGCATTCGAAGTTGGGTATCGCGCAGCGACAGGCGATGTATTGCTGTTCCTTGATGCGGATGACATCCTGATGCCGACGGCGGTCGAGAACGTCGCTGCGCACTGGCGTGAAGGTGTTTCGAAAGTTCAGTTCAATCTGGACATCATCGACGGCGCCGGCAGGCGACTTGGGCGCTCGTTTTGTGCGTTTCCTAAATCCTACGCACCAGACGATGTGCACGCAGAATTTACCCGATCGGGAACGTACATCTGGCCAGTCATGTCAGGAAATGCGTACTCCCGAGCGTTTCTTCGACAGGTCGTCCCGCTCAATCCGCCCGTGGGATACGACGGCGCCCTCAATACGATAGCGCCTCTTTACGGAGACGTGGTCACGGTGCAGGAAATCCTGGGGCAATATCGGCTCCATGGCAGAAATATCAGCCGAAATGACGCGAAGGGCCGGGCGCAGCGCTTTCCGGATTTTCCCAGACAGATCGGATTCCGCGTCGCAGAGTTCGATATCCTGAAAGCACATTGCGACAAGAAGTCCATGCACGTGCAAGCGGCAAGGCCAATCGATAACGAGATCGTCTTTGTCAACTATCGCCTCGCGTCGCGTAAATTGGGACTGCGCTATGTTGGGCAGGACGCGGACACGTCGAGTTCACTTCTGCGCCGTGGGATATGGCTTGCGCTGACCACGACCACACATTGGCGTGCAGCCGCCTCTCATATCGTCTGGTTCACAGGGCTGTTCTTGAGCCCTTCCTGGCTTGCGTACCGGCTGATCATGCTCCGCTTCAACAGGGCAGAACTCCTGCGGCCGCTCGTCAGGTTCGGAAGTGTCATCCGACGCAAGCCCGCCTGAGTGGGCAACGGCGCAAAGGCAACCCGCCTCGTCAGATCTCGTCCCATGCCCTCCAGGCGTCAATCACACGCTTTCGATCGTACGAATTGTGTCCGGCATTGGCCCGGAAAGATTGATTGCGCCGGCGAGGCGGGCGCGAATCCGCCTGTCGGACTGGCGAAGTCGGATATTTTCCGACAGGCGCAGAACGTATTCCTTTGATTTCCACGCAAACCGAGCCGCTCTGTCGAGCGCAGTGGGCCCGTGAACCGACTCCGCCGCCTTTACGATCGAAGATGTCAGCGTCAGCTCAAGACAGGGAAAAGGAAACAAGGCATAATTGTGGAGGCCATTTGCCCAGAAGCGGTCCATCTCCCAGTCGATTGGCCGATGGATCGTTGTCACGCTGTCGCTGAATCGACGCGCGGCATGGCCGGAGATCAGATAGGCCTGCGTTCCCATCGGCGCACGCTCAAACCGTACCAACTCCCGCTGATCCAGCCAGGCCACGTGCTTGCACGGCGCCATGTGTCGCCCATACAGCCGAAGATAGCCGATCTCGGCAGCCTTGCAGATGTCCGGAAGCGATCGAAAGCTGAACCCGGCATCGAGAATGACGTCGTCTTCGATTACAAGTGTCCATGAATCATCGGCGTCTGACGCTGCCACTTGCGCCATGACGCTCATATGACTAGCTGCGCAGCCGATCTCGGCACGTGAAAGGCCCCTGCCCCAAAAGCGGATGGCCAGCGCCTCATCATATTGCGGGAGCCCCTTAGCCGGCACACGCAAGGCATCAAAGAAGGTCCATGGAATCCCAAGCGACTCCAGATTTGCACTCGCGCGCTCGCGGCGCACAGAACCGGCCAAACTAATCGCCACAATTTTGAGATTGCTGTCCATTGATTGATCAGTCCGACGCTGTTGACTGGGAACCGGAATAGCGCGGCGGCACTTCAGGAGCGCACTTCGTTGAAGTCGACAAAGCGCAGGCTGTCAATAGTAACCGCAAGCTAGGCACCCAAGACGCCGACGGGACAAGACCTGCTCAGGTCGCCCGCACTTTTGGACGCGAGCTGCTGCAGCAGTATCGCAGACTTAATCTTGCCAACAACGCTATGACTAATGCCGTCAAGATGAACTCCAAGTGAAGGCACAACATGGTGAAACGCGAGTACTTCAACGAAATCGTTGGGCTGCGTTTTTATCTCGCCCTTTGGGTCGCCATCGGACATGGCCTCCAACTTTCCGGAATTATGGAGTCAGACAATAAGATACTGAAGGTCCTTCTGCGCGGCGACGTGGCCGTTCAACTGTTCATGATCGTGAGCGGGTTCGTCATCACGAATCTGATTATTCAACGAAATGAAACATACACGCCCTACCTGACTCGCCGCTTCTTCAGACTTTACCCGGTGTTCGTCATCGCTTCCGCGATCGGGTTTGCTGTTTTCCCCTACTGGGTTGCCCTATCGACGCTTGTGCCCTGGCAGACTTCTGCGGGCTGGGCCGCATACTCGCAATCGCTTGCCGAGATCGAGCAACAAATGACGACTAACTTTCCAGCGCATTTCTTGGCTCATTGCCTCATGTTTCATGGTGCGATTCCGAACGAAATTCTCAATCGATCAGCCATGACGTTCCTGCCGGCCGCTTGGAGCATCTCGCTAGAGTGGCAGTTTTACATTGTTGCTCCACTGGTCCTCTTGAGTCTGCGGGATTGGCGGTCCACCGTCTGCATGACAATTGTGTTCGGCCTGCTCTACATCGCCCACAGTAGAGGCATGCTCGGCACTTATGATCTCGCCTCCTCCCTGGCAGGCGCCAGCGGATATTTTGCTATTGGAATTGCATCTCGTATTGGCTTCAACAAGATCAGCGAGATGAATTTCCGCTCCATCGCGGTCGCAATTTGTCTGTCAGTCCTTGCCATCATGTTTCTACGCGATCCGCTCGGGCTCGTTATTTGGGCCGCATTTTACAGCTATCTGGCTGGAGCAAAAACGGATCAGATCGATGGCAAGATCTTTAGATTTGCCTTCACAAATCCACTGGTTTTTCGGGCTGGAGAGGCTTCCTATTCGCTCTATTTGATTCACCGCCCGGTGCAAGTATTGGTAGGCTATGCGTTGGTGAGAACAGTGCAGGTAACCAGCGCGACTATGTTGGCCGCTATGGTTGGAGCCATCGCGATCACCGTCTTGCTCAGCCTGATTTCGTATCAGCAGATCGAAAAGCGCGGAGAGCAGGTCGGACGAGCACTTGCGCGACGTTCGACCAGCTTTGCGGTGACATCGTCGGCTGCCTGACGTCTTGAGCTTACCCAAATCGATGGCAAGCCCGACGAATGCTGCCCTAGCGATTCTTTGACGCGGGCTTTGCATATAGCTCAGAGAGAGTATTCCGTATTATTGTCCTTACTGAGTGCGTCCGGCTTTCAAAAGCCCACCAAAAGCCTGCGGAAACGGCCAAGCAACTCGCGGTGACAAAAAGAAATGACGCGAGACTCCTCCAGCTTGGCGAGACCGGATGGATCTGCCCCAAAAGCGACAGCACGAAAACGGCTACCGGAACATGGGTGGCATAAAGCGAAAAGCTTACTTCTGAAGTCGCTTGAGCAAAGCCAAAGTCAGCGAAATAAGCCACGTCCCTCACCTCGAGAACTTTCAGAACGGAAACGAACGCGCATCCCAGCATAAGGTCGCTGGCTAGCCACAAATCCTGTCTTCGAAGATAAAGCCAAAGACAGGCGGAAAGCGCAGAGGCCAGAGCAAGCAGCCTCAACGACGGCTTTTCCAGACAAAACAATAGAGCGCCGGACATCCAGACAAGGAAGTAAACTAAATAGCTTAAGGCGGTGTACTCGGAGACATGGGTACGAGCTAATGAACAAACGACGATCAAAGCGACGACCGTCGGAATGGTCAAGAATATCCGCTGTCGAATACCAAGGACCAGCCCGAACCAGGCGAAATAGTAAAGTCCCTCGTTGGAGATGCTCCACAATGACAGATTGGACCCGTACTGCTTGCACCACAACATCTGTAGAAACGCCGCGTTGCACGCGGCTTCGCGAAGCCGGAGAAACGACCATAGATTTTCGCGATCGGGAAAAAATGAGACTCTCGCGTCTATGACGGACTGACCATTCAGCCAAGCCAGCGAACTTCCATCGAGGATTGCCGTCAAGAAGAGAGCCGGGATCAGAACAACAAACATCCTGGATACTCTTGCAATGAGGTAGTCGGCCGATACCATCTTGTCTTGCAAGAAACGAATGAGAAATGGTCCCCCGACCAGATAGCCGCTTAAGACAAAGAAAATAATGACCGCCTCGTGGCCCCATTTGGCAACAAATCGAAGGACTGAGCAGACGACGCCAAATAGCACTCCAGTGTTCTCGACTGCAGAGGGGATGAAGACCAGGGCGGAAGCATGAAACATCAGAACCGCGAGGGCAGCGAGACCGCGTAACAGGTTCAGCCACATAGAAAGCCGAGGGGCGATACGCGTGTCTTGCCGTAACGTCAACATATGCCTCTCTCTCGCCGATCTAGACGGGCCCAACCAACTCACCCCGGATTTAACTCTTCTCTCGCTCTCGCGCGCGGTCCTAACGAACCCGCGTGAGGCTTTCATTCACGCGATCGCTCCTCGATTGTGACGGCAGAATTGGCATTTCTGTGAAACGCAATTCCATCCAACCCATCTTGGCTTTCGACCAATAGCGCAGCAGGACGCTAAGCTGAGCGGTCGGATCGCCTAGATATACCTGCTCGCAAGGCGGCTGTAGGTCGAGCGGCCATTTCTTATCCAGTTCGAAAGGCCAGCTTCATCGGAGTGCACGAAGTACTTCTTGTAGGAATAGGACTCCCAAAGATGGTGGCAGACTGCATTGTCGAAACTATGGTTCTCTTCGAACATGAGCTTCATGCTCCGATCGTCCCAGCTCGGCCAGTGAAAGCGATCATGAGGCTGCACGTTGATTGACCAGAATCCACTCCGCCACATGACGTAAGGGAGCTGTACCGAAAACTGATCCCAAGTCTTGTCTGAAAATCGCTCGTACGAATTCAACCAGTCGACGAGAAACCCATCGTTCGGTGCGGCCAACATTACGGCATTGCAAAGTCCATCGACCTTATGCCCGATCTGCAGACCGATCGAAAACGAGCTGTCCAACATATCGTCGAACGGCTTTACCGTTATCGTGTCGAGATCGAGATAGATTCCTCCCATCTCCTTCAAGATGCTCATTCTGGTGATATCTGCCTTGTGGGCGAAGTGACTCAGCTTACGTCCCTTGAATTCGTGCGGGATAACGATCTTGTTCATCGAAAGCAGACCCTCGACGTCCCTGAAGCTGGGCGATTCAGGTTTGTAATGGTGATGAAAAAAGACCTCTTCCGGCTTGATCTTCTCGATGGCAGACCTGACTGCAACTTTATGCATGACATTGAATGGCTTTCCGCCGAAGTCCGGCGACAAGCCAAAAATGAAATGAATGATCTTCGGAACCTTATTTCTCAGAATTGCCGGAAAGGGTCTATCTGAGGCCAACTCGTCGGCTCTACGTTCCCGAATCGGATCGGGAACGTACCGCCGCACCTTGGATTTAGATTGGTTGCCTATAAGAGCCTTCACCCGGTGGCAAAAGTCCCTATTGGCATCCCGACACTCCTCCAACGCCGCGTTGTGGATCTCGGCTTCAGAAAATGCAGCAGTCCAGCAGTCCGGCTGCGCTATTGGCACTTGGTGCTTGAGCGTAAGCATCTTACTGCCGCCACCGATCGCGACGACGGGCTTCTTCACGAGCGTGCCCAGGTATGCCGCATGATATGAATTGGTAACGATGCGACGCGCGGAACAGATTGCTTGAATAAATTCCTGGCTGCTACAATCGTTAAACACGATCCTCGCGTCGTCTGGTGATTGCGACACGATGCACGAAATCTTTTCTTTGTCCGATCGAAGATCGCGATGAAGCAGGAAAAGCGTTCCGAAACTCGCATTGCCCGGTTCATCGAGTTGCGGGTTCATGCAGCTTGGGCACGGAACCCACGTAAATCCGGCGTTATAATCGCGAATTCCGACCAGGTTGAACTGGCGTAACTGGCCATACTCCTCAAACCCCGGCTGCCGTTTATCCACCGCGTGGATATCGTGACTGTTGTGACCGGCTCCCCACAAGATTGTCGGTATCTGACCGCGGGTCCAAGACGATATGTCGGCGTCAAAAAATGGCTGCCCGATCAACCCCCCGCCTCCTATGATGACGGCCTTGGCGTTCTCCCTCGTTAGCTTTCGCAAGGCGCGACGGGGCAGGCTTGCACCGGCATGGACTTCCTGGCGAACTGCCCAGTTGAATTCAGAACCGAAATAATTAAGCGGACTGGACATCACATCTCCGATGTTGCCATCGCTCAGTCTGCTTACAAAGATTACTGGTCTTCGCACTTGAACCTCTTTCCCTGATCTTGATCAAACTTCCAAGCAGCTTTCGCCGGCCCTAAACCGCAGCCGCCGGAATTTTCCTAACTGGTCGATGATCCTGCGCTCCGCGCCGGCGGGCGCTCCACACGCTATCCAAAGAAGTGCGTGGCTTATTACGTATATGCTCGCTCCCAGGACAATCTTCCCGGCAAATATCGCAGCGAGCGCCAGGGGACCGACATACCCGAAATGAGAGTTCGGTAAGAGCATCAATGTACCATACATGATTGCGACCGACGTGATGCTGCGCCAACTCGCCGTAATCGGATCCAGCATCCGGCTGTGCGTGATCCTGGCAGCCAGATGCAAGCCATATAAGATGAAAAAGGAGCCCGTTATCACCCTTCCAATGACAATTCCCATCAAGCCTCCCAAATGGAAACCCGCAACCAAGACCGAAACTCGGAAAATCAGGAAAACTGCCGCGCGAACGAAAAGGTCTCGTCCCCTATCCATCGACAAGGCAACTGTTTCGATTCCGGCGAGCATCGTCTGCAGGGCGATCAGGGGAGCAAGGTAAACCACTACGTTTACAGCGATCTCCCACTGCGGACCGACAAACAGATAAACGGCATCTCTTGCCACCGCAGACATGCCAAAGCCAATCGGCAGCGCCATGGCTAGAATAACCGACTGCGCCTCTCGGTACGCCTTTCGAAGTCGGTCCACGTCGTTCGACATCAGAGAAAATGCCGGAAACAGAGCGCGACTGAGAGGCGCTACGCAATCCCCAGTCGTCATCACCGTAATCTGTTGACCGATATGATAGGCTCCTAGAGTTTCGCTACCAAGACGTCTTCCGATGAGCAGATAGTCCACCCTGCCGTTCAGGTAATCCAGAGCTCCGATCAATATCAGCCAAATCCCGAACGAAACTATCTCCTTGGTTTTGGAGAGGTCTAGCCGAGGCCGCCAGGGGATATTGTAGTATGACAAGAAGAGCATGAATGTGCTCGACGCAATCGAGCCAAGGACGATCGCCCAATAGTTACGCAGCATGAACGCCGCTGTGATGCCTACCGCGGCTCCTATGACGGTCGATACGATTTGCCTCTTGCTTTCCCGGGCAAAGTTGAGTCTTTTTGAATAAACGCTCAAGAGCGGGTTATTGAGACAGGCCAGGAGGGATGGAACGGCCATGACGCACAGGACGTCTTTCAGCCGCTCGTCGCCTAGCAAATGCGCCAGGAGGCCTGAGGAAAGAAGCAGCAGAATACCTGTTATCAATCCGCGTATGAGGCTAATCGTAAACGCAGTATCGAGATGAGCTCGTGTCACGTTCTGCGACTTGATGATGGCACCAGCCACCTGAAAATCTGCCAAGATATTTATAAACCCGACTACTGCTGTAGCGAGTGCAATGATGCCGTAATCGTCCGGCGTGAGCATGCGGGCAAGGATGGCCGTCGAAATCAGTTGCGCAGCTCGCGAAAATGCGGTTGTGGCCCACAAGACCGCGGCGCTATTCACCAACCGCCCGCCGACCTCGTGCCGATTCTCATCCGCCAGAACGTCTATTTCGCGTTGCATCCAACTGCCCTTTTTGAATGGTGCCGTCCGCATCAACACCCGCGCCACGCAGGCCTTCCAAGGATCATTGCGACGCGAGGCGTTTTCCGTGAGGCGCGTGCGACTTCAGTGAGGCCGAACGCGCAGCAACGCGAGGCGACACGATCGCGCCTTAACCGGCTGACTTACATGCGTGCTGCACGTCACCGGGCTTGCCAATACCTCTTTCGCGCCATTTTCGCCGATTGTTTCTGCCACTAGCTTTCCGACCAAGACGTAGTCGCCGGAGCGCTGGATAGCGGGCATTGAAACCTCTACGACACGAACGCCGTCGGCGCGCCTCGTCATGGTGTTTACCTCCAGCTTGCTGGAGGTCGTGGACACGACCGCTCCTGTTGCCCCGTCGACCACCGAAACCTGGAGCAACCTGTTGGCAGGATAATTTTCCGGAATATTGAGCGGAATTTCGAAACGCAGTTGGTCGGTCGAACTTAAGGACAACGACCCGCTGCCGGATTGCCCTGCGACCGACGCCGTCTCGGCTCCCAAAAACGCGGGCTTCAGCATGTCGTTGAGTGCTGCCGTATATCCAAATTCATTCGGATCCGGTGTCACGTCGCTCGGACCGCATTTTCGGCTTCCCCGCTCGGAGGACGTGAACTGGCAGACGCGAACGTAGTCGATCTTGAACGTCTGCGGGAAGGCCGCATCATCGACCCCGTGCCGGCCTGCCCAAGCCGCTCCGCCGACGGCAAAATTGAGATCGATGTGCGCCGGCGGGCCGAGCTGACCATCCTTCCTAGTCCACTGATACGTGCGTGTGTAGATGAGCCGGCCGTCCCAGAAGAACGAAATGCGGTCAGGGGCCCAAACGAGGCCGGCAATATGCCAGTCCTTGTTCAGATCTTCCTTGCTGACCATGTCCTGAAACCTGAGCACGAACGAGCTGTCCACATACGTGTAGGACTGCGGCGTCCACTTCTCTTTACTCATGGCATTCGAGTGCAGCATGTTCGGCTTGTCTTCCACACCGTTGATGACGTACTCAAAAATGTCGATCTCCGGGGGATGCCAGAACTTTCCATCGATGTCGTAATCGGCTTCGAGCCAGAATGCCGGCCACGATCCCCGCGCGTTCGGAAGAAAGACCCGCGCTTCATAATAGCCGTAGTAGAATGTCTGATGGCTTCGGATCATCGCGGAATCGAATGTGTCCGCCCCCTCATTCTTTTTTGCGGTCAGGCTCAGCGCACCTTCGGACACCACATGATTGTCGCGGTAGCGCTGCTTTTCATCGTTGAAACGATCCATTGTTTCGTTGTTGTAGATGTATCGGGTCGCCCATTTGGTTCGATCAAGCTTGTCGCCATTGAACTCATCCGAAAAAACCAGCTCCCAGCCAGCGCACCAGGCCGGCGTTGCGCATCCAAGTGCAACAACTATCGAGGCGACACAAAGGACTTGCCTGCGCACGACTGCGATCATCAACGAGATCCTTTCGGTTCGGCTGTTAGTCGCGGCTGGGAACGCTGTGCCGGCTCAATGCCCAAAGACGATGGCGAGGGTGATGCTGCCACGTCGTGAGCCGGCACAATCAACCACACGGCTCTGCGGCTTTTTCCGGAGTAGACATTCAACTTGCGATCGTTTTGGGGCGGTGACTTGTCGAACAATCAAGAACATTTGACTGTTCCCCGATCAGGTTCCCTCCTTGAGCGCCGTCGAATGGTTGGTTGATTGATCGGACTGCCGGCTTCGCTTCCAGGCCCCTGTCGAGCCGTTTTCGAATCTGTCCCGTCACCTTCACTTCAAGGAAGCGGTGGCTGATCGCTGCAATGATAAGCGACGGCGGAAGTGAGACCAGGAGGAAAAGCAGTTGCGAGCCGCCCCCCAATGCCTCGACCATGCCCGTTCGATACATGATGAGCTTGACTCCGGCCATCACGATCGGAGGCCAGAGATAAAAACTGAAGCTGATCGTTCCCAGCCACTGCATGACCTGCCAACGCAGCATTCTTCCGAACAGCCCGTTTCCGCGGGACATGCCGAGCAGAAAAATGGTCCCGAAGACGCCACCAAGAACAACAAATGGAAAAGCAGAGATCCAGTCGTGGAATGACAGATATGCCGGCGTAACAAAGCCCACGTAGTCCGTTGCGCTGGCAAGCTCGAGGCCTCTCCAGACGGTCAGGAACAGCGCGAAGAAGATCGCCGGGTATTTCGCCAGGGAATGCAACAAGGTCGACGATAGATACTTCTCCGCAATGAATACGCCACCGATCATCAGGAGCGCGCGGGGATAGTACACGAGCAAGATCAGCGAACTGGCGGCTAATGCCAGCGCCAGCGGCCGACTGACGCCGCTGATCAGGAAAACGACAGCACATACTCCATAGAACAGGAATTCGTATCCGAGCGACCAAGCAGCGGGATTGATCTGGATGATGTCAATGAAAGGAGGCGGCGCCAACAGATTTGCACCAACCAGCAGCAGACTTGGACCCTTTCCTGAAAGCCAGCTAACGATCGCAATCGCGATCACGGTCGCCCAGAGCACAGGAAGAATCCTCGCATAGCGATCAAGAATAAAGGTCAACACCGAGGATGCGCGATACAGGCTTGGCAGAATGACGATTCCACTGATGCCGAAGAAGAACTCGACACCGAATTTTCCGGTCTGCAGCGCTTCTCCCAACAGCCCCCTGGCAAACAGATCGAACGTCGGGAGGCCGGAATGAACGACGTGATAGACGAATACCATGAGGCAAAACAAACCCCTGGCACCATGAACGTAAGGGTTAAATCTTGCGCTCGCGTTGTGTTCCATGTGGGAAGTCGCTACAGGCTCTAGTATAGAGGGTGAACAGCCTCACGAGAGAGACCAAGGTCGATCGCGATCGTTGCCCTGTGCCCAGACGCACCCACCAACCGAGGCGCCAAGAAACAGTAATCGACGAGTCCCAACATGGTGAGCCTCGACACATTCCCAGCCAGAACCTCGTCTAACAAGTGCGCTGCAGCAGCGTCAAGCGACGAGACCAACAGCGTCATTTTCGCGCATGTCGCCTTCATTCTGTGCATTTGCATGCAGCGTTTCGGACTCCTCATCGGAACCGGACAGATCTTCTTTTCGCTGTTCGGATTCCTCGCGCTCGTCGCGTGGGGATGGTGGGTTGGTCTGGTGAGCATTCGCGGGCCGCAGACGCTCGCCTTCGGATTAGTTGTCATCTGGTTTCTCTTCAGCGCGGTCGCCGCAGCCGAATCTCCCGATCGCGGTGTCGAGAGTAGCCCGGCATCACTTGCGATGGTTCTGGTCACGAATTCGATCTTCCTGTTCGGGCCGTCGACGAGATTCTCGAACGAAGCGGTCTTTCCCGTCTTCCTGTTCTATGTTCGCGTGTGCGCCGTTCTGGCAATCATCCAGATCGTTCTTCAATTCGGCGGAATACGCATCTTCTCGTTCAAGGATGCAATCCCGGCGCTCGATCCGGTCCTCGTCGAGTCCGCCTACAATCAAAATGCGGTGGAATTTTATGGGTCTTCGAATCGGCGCGCGAACGGGTTTTTCCCGATGGAGCCGGGAGCGTTATCCCAATTGCTCGCCATAGGTGTGGTCGTCGATGTGTTCATGTTGCGGCGACTTGCCAGTCTTCCGTTGTACGCCATCTCGTACGTGCTCACTCGGTCCGGATCGGGCCTCCTGGTGCTCGTCGTGTCACTCGGTGCCTATCCCCTGATTGCTCCGCTCAAATCGCTGCGGGTTATCGCCATCGGGACGGCCGTTGCCTTGCTGATCGGCACAACGTACCTCGTTGCACCGGAACCTTTTGAGCCCATCGTTAGTAGACTTAACGAATTCAGTTCAACCAAGTCGAGCGGCTATGCCCGCTACGTCGCACAACTACAGACCTGGGACTATCTCTTTCAGACCGACAGAGTGCTTATCGGCTCCGGACCCGGCGGATTGGAACGGTCGCCCGCCTACTTTGGCGGCAGCGGAAATCCCGTTCTCAAGCTTGTCGCGGATTACGGAATTATCGGGCTACTGATTTTCCTGTTCTATCTTATCCTCTCGATATTCAGGAAGGACAACTCGATGCTCGCACTGACAATGCTGGCCTGCTATCAGCTCGGCGGCGGCAACCTCGCCATGGCTCCATTCCTGATCATGATGGCAATGCTGTGCGTATGGTCGCAGCCACCAGGCGCCGGCCTGAGGTCGATTCGTACCAAAGCTGCCGTCTGACCGAAGGGTCCCAGCCCCGTCCCTGATCATCGAATGATGCGGAATCGACCGAGCAACGCGCGCAACCATTTCGGCCGCTGGGCGGGCACGTACCGCAAACTCACCAGGGCACGACGAAAGTACCGCGGACTGATTAGGATGCAGAAGATCCAAGCCAGCAGGGATACGCGCTGCGACCTTGAGAACCCTTGCGGCGACGCAGCTGCTCCAAGCGCATCGACAGCGATGCTCAATGAACTATCCGCGGCAATTGGATGAAGGTCCGGCCGCAGCCTGAACGACGCTGTCCGCAAACAAAGAAAAATCAAATTACTCTTGAGCGCATCGGGCGCAACCGGAAACTTCTCCGTGCGCGCGATCTCGGAAAAGAATTTGTATCTCCTCCGCGTGAGGTCGATCTCTCTCGCAAAGCGGGTATCGTCTAGTTGAAGGAAAGCCCCGTGATTGAGGCCGTGCACGCGATAATCCGCCAATGGCTTGGTGATCGTCACGATCTCGCCACACGCAGGAGCGGCCGCCAAAAGATAACTGTCCGGAGCCCGATCAACGAAGTCGGAATCAAAGCCGAAGACACGCTCGACAAACCATTTTGGGTAGGCATTTCCTGACCCGGGCGGCGTTGGATAAGCGCCGGTGGTTGCCATCCACTTGCGGACGTCCTCCGAGGACGGACAGGAGAAGTACTGCGGCAGAACATTTCCGGTCGGCTGCCCCTTGGCATCGATCACGCGCATCTGAAACTGATATTTGCTCGCGGCTTTGGACGAGACGGACACAATCTCCGTCATCACATCAGGATGCAAGGCATCGTCCGAGTCGAGAAATATAACGATATCGCCGGAAGACCTGCGAAAGCCGTTGACACAGGACATCATCTGCCCGGCGTTCGCCTGGCTGATGATTGTGACTTCGTCTGCAAATTCGTTGATGACGTCGAGTGAATGGTCCGTCGACCCGTCATCGACGACGATCACTTCGACGTTTGGCCATCGTATGTCCAGCGCGCTGCGGATCGCCGATCCCACGTAAGCTGCGTAATTGTGATTCGGAATGACGACCGAGAGGCGCGGCAGGGTCGCCAGTTCGACTTCCGGCAACACAGCGTGTCCTGGTATCTCCTTCAACATTCGCCGCCTAGAATACTCGCGTTGTAAGTACGTCGCATGACGGCCGACAGAACATCACAGTCGACGGGCGTCAGACACTTAATCCAGGAAAGTGCAGCCTCTAGCACGTGTTTACAAGCGCAAGGAATAGGCAAGATTCCTCGCCTGCAATCCCGGGAACTATTTTACCTGTCATTCTGTTGCCGCAACTGCAATCCTATCCTGCCGCCGACAACCGCGGCTTCTTTCGAGAGCTGGCCCCAACCATCATCGATGTGCAGAGCAGTGAAGATGCATGATAACCGATCTAGGCGCTCAGACGGTTATGTGGTGATATCTGTAGCTATCGCTTCATCGCTGCTCGCAACGACGGCCGATGCTCAAATTTCCGGCTTCGGTCGCACATCTCCTCCGATGTATGGCGGCTCCGGCATTTCCACTCGGCCTTCTAGTTCGATTCGACCGTTGGAAGGTACTTTCGCTCCAAATCACACGACAGCGGACGGAAAGCTTTGCATCTCGATCAATCCGCTGACGCACCCCCAAGCCAACAATCCCAAGATCATCGAGCAGATTGTGCTGGTTCAAAACATTTGCGGTCAATCGATCCGGGTTCGGGTTTGCTACGCGGGAAGTTCCGATTGCATTGTCGTTCCGCTCGCAGGCTACCAGAAGCTGCAAAGGCTATTGGGGATCGCCGCCGGAGCAACGAACTTTCAATTTGAGTATCGCGAGCTCTATTGAGTCGTTGATTCAGACGAAACCGCTAGTTGAACGCCAAATGATATCCTTACAAGAAACGTGCGATCATCCGCGGCGAAGACGACGCCCCATCTTACCCGCGTTGCGGCTTGAACCAGAGCCACCGCATTTCGGGATCGGCCAGCTGGAACTGGTGATTCCGAGCATGTCACACGCACTGCCGGTAACGATGTTGTTATCGCCGTATGAGCGACGCATGACTAACCAATTGCTGCCCCGATTTGCCCGCTTCATTGATGTCCAGCAGCGGAAACGCTCGTGGTCGCGGGCAGGCGCAATGCTCGTCAAGCAACCTTGCTCTTTGCGGGCACAACTCTTGCAAGGGCAGGTCGTGCAGCTCTCCAATGCGCGCGCTCGATCGTCAGGAAGCCTTGACCGAAGTTCGTCGCAGTTGATTCAGCACCTTCACTCACGTTGACCCTCGCGCACATGTCCAATCCCACCCAGGCTATTGTATTTGGAGGCGCAGGCTTCATCGGTACACATCTGATGACGCGGCTGCTGGCCTCCGGGCGCTACAACCGGATCGTCTCCGTGGATATCGGCAAGCCTAGGGCGCACGTCGAAGGCGTCGAATATGTCCATCATGATGTCCGTGAGCCAATCGACCCGAAGCTCGGAGGCGGGCTGCCTGCCGACATCTTCAACCTGGCTGCGATCCATGTCACCCCCGGTCATCCGGAGGGCGACTATTATTATACAAACGTGCTGGGTGCGGTGCACGTCTGCCGATTTGCGAAAGACACTGGCAGCCGGAATATCATCTTTACCAGCTCGATATCGGTCTACGGTCCGACCGAAAACCCACTTACTGAGGATGCGACGCCAGTCCCGGTCAGTGCCTATGGACGCTCCAAACTCTCGGCCGAAGCGATCCATCGTCTATGGCAGTCGGAGGACCCGGACAGGCGGCTGACCATCGTGCGGCCCGCCGTCATCTATGGGCGTTACGAGCGAGGCAATTTCACGCGATTGTCGAGGCTTCTCGAAAGGCGGGCCTTCATCTATCCCGGCCGAACCGACACCATCAAATCGTGCGGCTACGTGAAGGACCTGGTTTCGTCGATGTTCTTCATGGCGTCCCGCAACGACAGTCTGTCGATCTACAATTTCTGCTATGAGCCCCGTTACACCATTAGCGAGATTTGCTCCGCCTTCTCTCAAGCTGCCGAATACCCCAAGCCGACGATAACGATTCCGGTATGGCTAATGAATCTCGCCGTGCTTCCATTCGAGATGCTGCAGGCTATCGGCATCAAGACCGGCATCAATCGTGACCGCATCAAGAAGTTGTGGTTTTCTACGAACATTCTGCCGAAGCATCTGATCGCAAGCGGGTTCAAGTTCGACTACGACCTGGCAAGCTCGCTAGTGGATTGGAAACAGGAATCCTCCATCAAGGATTTTGATTGAGGTCTCGTTGGCTGGGTCTTTCAAGTGCCCGGACGATCACAGATTCACCGGTGGAACTCCAAAGGCGACCCTCACCACCATAGCGGATGCTCCGAAACCCAGGCTCGTTCGCATTCCGGCGTCTCGTGCTCGTGACGCAGAGACCAGAACGCCTTCGCCCGTGGCAGTTGCTCGATCCTCATGCTTGTCCGTCACACTCAGGCCGATATTGCATCGCAGAATTCGAGGCCGGTAGGGCGCTGTTCCATCGGTCGGTGCGTGGGATTTCGTGGAACCTGCCCAATTCATGAGCGAGCCATGATCTTCTCAGGCGGCGTAAATTGTCTCACTCTTGAAAGTCGCTTTTTTGGCAAAGTTGGTGGGCATTATGACGATTGTGCGGCGAGCGGCATCGACGGTAGCCCGGCAGCATTGCCGAAACTTCTCTGACTAACAACGTATCGAATGATCCGACGAGGTGTTTCGCCGAGGGTTTCGATGGCGCTGATCAACTCTCGAGCGCCGCGACCTCGATCACCGCATCAGACGTGTCGAATTCGAACTTTTACGCTGCACTTTACATGTTCGCGAATTCAGCGCGGCGGCAAGGCCAGCCTGATGCCGCATTCACAGAGATTTAGGTAGGCGGGCCGGATGCTCCAAACAAAGATCACATCTCGCGAGATCGAAACCACGGCGCCGCATGCCCCATCGCTGGAGCAGACCATCTCCTCTGCGCTTGCGCTGGTGAGCCGCCAGTATCCAGTGATGATTTTCACGTTGCTCCTGTGCATCTGTCTTGCAGGCGTTTACGTGTTCACGGCACCGAAGCGATATACCGGAACGGCCATCCTGATGATCGACAGCCGCAAGATGCAGGGCCTGCAGACGCAAGCGCCCGCGACCGGCGGAGACAACCCGATCGATTCGGCGATGGTCGATAGTCAGGTCGAACTTCTCAAGTCCGAAGCGATCGCCTCCAAGGTCATCAAGGACTTGAAACTTGTGGAGTCGGCAGACTTCATGAGCGACGGTGGCGGATTGCTCAGCAGCATCAGTGGCGCGATTACCGGAATATTCTCCGAGTCGACCCCGCCCACCGAAGAGCAAATACTGCGCGCAGCACTCGCTCGCTTTGCAAGCGGCCTCAGCATCAAACGCGTCGGCGTGAGCTATGTTATCGAGATCTCGTT
Source organism: Bradyrhizobium sp. 159 (assembly GCF_023073795.1). Taxonomy (NCBI): domain Bacteria; kingdom Pseudomonadati; phylum Pseudomonadota; class Alphaproteobacteria; order Hyphomicrobiales; family Nitrobacteraceae; genus Bradyrhizobium; species Bradyrhizobium sp. 159. Next base: position 44,143 of record NZ_JADPKE010000029.1, read on the forward strand.
TCAAGCATTGTCGCAGGAGCAGGCAGCGCGGATCGCCAACGCTGTCGCCGACAGCTATATCGTGGACTCGTTGGAATCGAAATATCAGGCCTCCAGGCGGGCGGCGGTCTGGCTGCAGGACCGATTGAAGGAGCTGCGCTTGCAGGCGTCTTCCGCCGAACGCGCCGTTGCCGATTTCAAGGCCAAAAACAACATCGTCGACGCCGGCGGGCGACTACTCACCGAGCAGCAACTCGCTGAAATCAATACTTCGCTGACGACCGCGCGTAGCCAGCGTGCGGAGGCACAAGCTAAGCTCGAACGCATCACCGCGATATTGAATGCAGACGGCGACGATTCGAAGGTCATTCTGAATGATTTGGCAACTGTGAGCGAGACGATGGCCAACCCGGTCATCACCAAATTGCGCCAGACCTATCTCGAGTACGCGGCCAAGCAGGCCGATTGGTCGAACCGGTATGGATCGACGCATCTGGCGGTTGTCAATTTACGCAACCAGATGCGAGAAATTCGACGCTCGATCATTGACGAATTGCGACGCACGGCCGAGGTCTACAAGAGTGATCTTGAAATTGCCAAAGCGCGCGAAGAGTCCAGCCAGAAGAGCTTGAACGATACCATCGCGGTCTCGAACAATACCAGCCAGGCCCAAATCATACTGAGAGATCTGGAAAGTAACGCTCAGAGCGCTCGCGCATTGTCTGACAACTTCCTGCAACTCTACATGGTCTCGGTTCAGCAGCAGTCGTTTCCCATTACCGAAGCGAGGGTGATCAGCCAGGCCGCGTCGACCCTTCCCAACAAGACGTCGCCAAGAACGACACTCATCCTGCTTGCAGCGATCGTGGGTGGGTCGATACTCGCAGCTCTCGTCGCAGTCCTGCTTGATATGATGGATCGCGTCTTCCGTACCGTTTCGCAGGTCGAGCAGTTCGTGGATACCCGCTGTCTCGCTTCGATTCCAGTCATAAAGCCGGGTGCCGTCAAAGCGAATTCCGCTCAATCCGGCAAAGCCGCCTGGCGATTCGGTAAACGCGACAAGCCCAAACCGCAGCAGGCACCACCGAGGTACCAGGAATCCGGCACGACCTTGCCAATTCAGGGGTCCGCGCCGGGATTTAGTCACCCGCAGCCGCATCGCGACCGTCTGCTTTCAACCGAGGAGAGCGTCGGGCGGCACGTGATCAATGCCCCATTTTCACGTTTCGCAGAGGGATTTCGGTCGATCAAGCTAGCCAGCGATTTTGCAAATTTCGGTGCAGGGTCCAACAAGGTCCTGGGGATTACCTCCGCTCTTCCGAACGAGGGAAAGTCAACCATCAGCGAAGCGCTGGCACAAACCTTGGCGCAAAGCGGCTGCCGCACACTGCTGATCGACGGCGACATCCGCAACCCAAGCCTCACCGCAAGGCTTACTCCGGCTGCGCAGGGCGGCTTGATCCATGTCGTCATCGGCCAAGCCGACTGGACGGATGTGGTCTGGATAGACCCGCAGACGAATCTACATTTTCTTCCTTGTGCCATCACATCGCGCTTCTCAAATTCGAGCGACCTGCTGGCCTCGCAACAGATGGAAGACCTGTTCCAGCAACTACGGCAGCACTTTGATCGCATCGTTCTTGATCTTAGCCCGCTGGCGCCGGTCGTCGACGTTCGGGCGACCAGAGGGCTGGCTGATTCCTATATCCTCGTCATCGAATGGGCGAAGTCCAAAGTGGATATCGTCCAGCGCGTGCTAAGCGAAACGCCGGTTGTGCAGGAGCGCATGCTCGGTGCGGTTCTTAACAAGGTGAACGTGTCGGTGATGAGCCGCTACGATACGTACGGCGCGGCCTACTATCGCAATCGATACTACAAGAGGTATGGTTACGTCGATTGACGTCCGGAGCTGTGGGCAGCGCTTGCCCGATTTTTGACAGGGCCGTTGGATACAACATGAATGATTTGGCGCTAGCGAATGTTAGGTCGGCGCTTCTGATGGTGCGCTCAGTTCTGCTCTGTGCTGGTCTTCTGATGACGACAGCTCCCGGCCGAGCCGAGCCGGTGCGTCCGGGCATTCTGAATTGCGGGTCTGGGGTCAGCGCCGAGCAGCGTCGACGTTGCGACGAAGAAGCGTTCAAGCAGATCGAGTCCGGCAGCCAATCGACACAGCTTGAGGGCGGATGGCGACTGGTGAAGAGCAAAAATCCAGACGGCGGCGCCGATGCCATTTCAGTGATGCATGTCGTCGATACTGCCAAGTCGGATACAGGCCTTGCTGGCCTGAGCCTGCAATGCGGGAAAGGTGGTATCGAAATCGTACTCATTGTACTAGAGCCACTGTCCCGCTCGGCGCGACCGAACGTGGCCCTCATAGCAGGAGAGAAGCGCGCAGAGTTCCAGACATCTGTGATCCAGGGCGGCATGGCGCTTCTACTACCCGCCGACGCCTCGAAACTTGCTACCAGCGATTGGCAAACCGCAGACGAGCTTGCGGTTGAAATTGGAACCACACCGAGCGCGATCCGCGGCGCGGTCCCGATGGCTGGACTGGCGACGGCTCTCCGTTACTTGTCGCAGTACTGCTATGCTCGATAGTCTAGCCGGTCACGGAACTGTCATGCAGGGCGAATCCCGCAAATCGACTGCATGTGACCAATTGGCAGGCCGCGTTGTGATGATGCGTCATAGCGGCAACTATCCGGCCATCCGTCGCCGAGACGACGGTGGCATTGCATGCTCGGCTATGCGACGCGTATCAATGTCCCACGTGTGCAATGCTGCACTCCATTCGCGCTTCCACGTCTCACGGTTCTCCGATTGCTCACCGCTTCCTGGCTTTTAATCACATTGCTGGCCGCGACTCCGATCTTGGCCATCACAAGCGGCTCCTTCGCACAGCATGTGATTTCACTTGCTACTGCGTTGATGATGACCATGGTAATAAGAGGTCCGGAGGCGCAAATCGCGTCTGCTGCGCAGTTGCTGAAGCAATTTATCCTTATATTCTTGCTTCCGATCGTCTGGATGACATTGCAGATCTTTCCAATCTCCACTTCTTCGCTTGCGAACCCGATCTGGTCAGCGACTTCGATCGCATTGAATCAACCATCGCTGCCAGGCCGCATCAGCGTTGATCCCGGCGCAACGTTGCAAAGCCTCTTTCAATATCTGGTCGATGTGTCGCTCCTGGTGTCGACCGTCATCATCGCCAGGGATCGGCGTACGGCCGAAACAATCTTGTTCGTATTGTGCGCAGTGACGACCCTCATGTCAGTCGAGTTCCTACTCAGCCGGCTCGATTCATTCGCCGGAATCATTCCCCAGACAGGTGCGGCTACGAGCCTGTTTCCAGCAGCAGCCGCTCTTGCGATACTGGCAAATGGCGCACTCGTCGCCAGGGCACTCGAACGCCACCTGCACCAGCAGAACATCCACAATCTGGCCTCGCCCCAGCTGTGGGTGGGCGTTTTTTCCGGTCTGTTGGGAATTGCCGTGGCGTTCGCCGCACTTGCGGCCCTCGGACAACACAAATTGGTGGCGGTTACTGGCTGCGGATTGATGGTCCTCGTGTTCATAGCCACTGTCCGGCGCTTGGGATTCCGGTTTTGGCCTTCGGCGCTTTTGTTCTTGGTCCTTGCAGCAATCGCCAGCGCGATGGCCCTGCCGCACTCTTTATCCGGAGGCTTGGGCCTCCTTGGATTCGTCAGCCTCCGCCCTGAAGTAGTTGCCCCGGCAAAGCACCTGCTCTCTGATGCACCGACGTGGGGGAATGGCCTCGGGACCTTTGAGCTGACTTCGATAGCCTATCAGGAGTTCGGCGGGGCGCTGGCGGACCCTCCTTCCACCGCAGTCTTGATGGCCATCGAGGCGGGAAGATTGGCGAGTGCCATCCTGGCAGCCTTCGCCGGCCAGTTCTTCCTCGTTAGCTTTCGCGGCGCCGTTCAGCGAGGACGCGATTCCTTTTTCGCGGCCGCCGCGGCCGCCGGCGTTGTCGTTGTACTCTGCGAGAGCCTTCTTGATTCGAGCCTCTCAAACCCCACGCTTCAAGCGATCGTAGCGGTGATGGTCGGAGTTGGACTTGCACAATCCGCGGGGCGGACCAGCGGCACTAGCCGCTCGGCGGCATACCGCGCGCCTTAAGATTGGCCTTATATTGAACTAGTCCATCGAAGATGAGTTCATCGAGATTTCGCATTCTTCTGATGGCATTGGCCTTGACGGTCGGACCCTATGCGATTGTGTCGGCCATAACGGAGGTGACGGCGCCGAGGCGGACGGCATTTCCCACGGATGCAGCCAAGATTGGGGCGCGCTGGACTGGAGAGGTGCCCTCATTGTTGGCAACGCTCTCGCCGTTTGGATCGGAGCTGGAGAGCAATCATGCCTTGAGCGCCGCGCTGCAGACAATCGAGTCCGGTCAACAGAGGCCCACGATCCTGCGATCAATAGCGCATACCGACCCTCTCGGCCGGGTCCGGCGGACGCTGTCGATGTCTCCTTACAATCCTGAACTATGGCTGGCGCTAGCTCAGCTTCAGGTCCAGCGCGACCCGCACGATCCGGTCGTGGTCGAGGCCCTGAAGATGGCGTATTTCGTCGCACCGAACGACGCGCGATTGATGCCGGTGCGGATCGACATGGCGGCCCGCTTCGACGCACTCGCCCTTCCCGATGTCAAGGACCTCGTACGCAATGACGTTCGGCTCATCCTGATTCGCCGACCTGGGTCGAGATCGGCACTTGTATCCGCTTATCGGAGGGCATCAAAACTGGGCAAGGCTTTCCTGGAAGATGCCGTTGAATCGATCGACCCGTCCTTCCTGGCGACACTGCGCGGTTGAATTCGGACAGCACTCCTGATGAAGCGCGGGGACTCTCGGCACCAAAGCACGAGGCGTGAACTTGTTCATCTCGGTCACAGTTCATCCAATTTGAGACGAAGATCTAGTCGAAGGTGCGATTTCCAGTGCTGGTACGGCGCTTGGTCCGAAGAGTGCTTCCCGGAGCAAACATCCACTCGTGGCGTTTGGTGGACGCGCTTAGATGTCATACGAACCGAATTGAGCCAGGCCTTCTCAAGCTCACCACGTCGATCCGGGTGATGCCGAAATTGACTTCACAGGTTCCAGATCTTCGATCGTTCAGGCAAACCGGCGTGCTTGGCGCGCCGCTGCGCGTTTTCTGTTCACAATCAATTCTCTTGCGCCGCGCGGGGCGGTTGCCGCCGGCGGCGAACTCACCTAGCGCTCGCGCGATCCATAGGTCCAGCCGACCGTAGTCGTACGGAGTCCACAAACAACGTTCATTGTCGTAGCCGATTTTGCACGGATTGATGAAGGCGGGCGTGAGGTGATCGAGATAGAGTATCTCGGGAACTCATCGGCTGGAAGGAGCCGGCCGGCGCTCCAAACGCGTTGCGCGTCCTTTCCTTCTGAGGTTCCGAGGGTTAATTGACCCATACTTGGTCTTGCATTTCGGTGGGACTCGATGACGGTACTTGCGATATTGAGCATCTGGCTGCTGCTCAACGTTTTATTCGTGCTCATCGTGGTCCCTCCCCGCGGGTCGCGATCGCGGCTCAAGAGGTCGGGAACAATCCTTGCGCCGGTCCCGATTGAAAAGCATCAAGACCAGCCCGATCCCAATGAACAATTCTCCCTTCGTTACGCCCTCGGATCATTCGCAATGGGAGCCTTTTTCGTCCTAGTCCCCCGGCTGATCGCAGTGCGGGAGGTCATCGTGCGGCTGTGGAACAGGATGCGCAGGCATAAGACCTGAAACGTGGTGATTGGCGCGACGCCTAATTCAAAGGCTCCAAAAGGAGCTCTCGCCTCAATCCGCATCTAGCTCAGCGCCTATGAGTCCGTGCCGTCGGCCGCCAAGGCCGCCTGCGCTGACCTAGTACGCCTCCTGGGAAATGACGGTAGCCGCCGTTCGCGCCATGATTTTCAGGTCGAGCCAAATACTCCAATTCCTTACATACCAAACATCATATTCTACCCGCTTTTCCATGAGGTCGATGGTCGGCGTCTCGCCTCGGAAGCCGTTAACCTGAGCCCAGCCCGTGAGGCCTGGCTTCATGTGGTGGCGGTATACGTAATTGCTGATGATCTCGTCATAGTAGTTGTCGTGGGCGAGCGCATGTGGGCGTGGTCCGACCAACGACATGTCGCCGCGCAGCACGTTCCAGAGCTGGGGCAACTCGTCGATGCTGGTCATGCGGAGGAAGCGCCCAATCCTCGTGACGCGCGCGTCCCTTTTGGTTGCCTGAGTAATCGAGTGACCATTCTCGCACACGTACATGCTGCGAAATTTCCAGATATCAAACGGCTTGCCATTGAAGCCGCGGCGCGTTTGTCGAAAGATCACGCTCCCAGGCGAATCCAGCTTGATCAGAATGGAGACGGTGATCAGCACAGGCGCTAGGGCCACTAGCGAAAACAAGGCCAGACCGATGTCGAGGCAGCGCTTCTGGAGACGTTCAAACACGCTGAGTGGTGGTCGCTGAATCTCGATTGCCACCGTGCCGCTGACCGGCAAAAACGGGCGCGACACCAGATCAGCGATGGAATTATCCGGCAAGAGACGGATCGGCTGTGGTACAGCGCGCAAGTGCAGTTCGAGTTGCTGCAACAACGGCAGTTCGTTCCAGTCAACCGCCAGCAGGTACTCCTCGACATCTGCTGCACGGGATTGGAGAATGACATCGCGGATTTGCCTCTCCCAGCCGGTCCCATTGTTGTTAGCGGGAAGCACGAAATGGCGAACCACGTCGAATCCGTTCTTGCGCAGGTCCTTGAAACGGCTCGAGGTGAAATCAAGCGGCTTCAGGCTGAGCAGGGCAACCTTGCGATCGACCAATCGGCCCTTGGCAAAGCTCGTGCCGAGCGCCCACTGCCACACAAAGCGCAGGCTGAGCAACCCAACGCCGCCAACTCCGGTGAAGATGAGGAACGTGCCGCGGGACAGATTGTCCGACGATTTCAATAGAAACGCCGCGACCGCAAGGATTGTTAGTGACACCAGCCAGATGATCACCGCTTTGCGCAATTGCCAGACCAGACTTAGCAAACGGTGCGTTGCGTACACACCCTGAAAATAGGCGATTGCAACGAACAATGCGCTCACGATCAGTCCGGCGCCGAGGGGCGCTCCGTCTCTGGATGACGGCGTGGCGAGGCTGTAAAGCTCCGACGCCACTGCGTAGCAGAGCAAGATCAGCAAAAGGTCGGCCGCGATGACGAGGAGCTGAAAAGGCCTTTGAAGAGCCGTGCCCCGTGCGGAGGAGACCGCATAGGTGCTATCCGAACCATAAGTTGCAACAACCATTCGATCCTCTACTTGTGGAGAGTGCCTGGCGGTCATTGTGATGCTGAAGATTTCCCGCTTCCCAGACGAAGGGTGTTAAGTGATCGCAGCGATATTGTGGCGCCGCACGCAAAACTTTTGCGATGCACGGATAATGCGTGACGTAGACATGCGCATCGACAATTCGTGGCTCTCGTCACAGTGCTGACACATCGGCGACGCGCTGCCCTATTTTGAATCAAGTTCCACATCCAACAGATGCTTCAGCGATCGCGCGAGCGCGTCTTCGCTCATCTTTGAGGGAGCCCAATCCCGTTGCGGGACCGCGACGAGTCATTTGCGGGAACTTCGATTGGTTTCTATCTGTGGATGCATCGCTAGATTTGCAACGAGGGATGCATCTTTGCCGCGCTCTGCACTTCAGCAATGCAATTCGCACGGGCCACTTTTGGGCGCGGCGCGCGCAAACGGGGTATGTAACAATTTCCGCCCTTCTTTTGGCGTGATCACGCCAGAGAACGATGACGCTACTCCATCGACCGTGCGTTGTGCGCGACTTGGGGAGTTCTCAGGTGCCGGCGACTTGGGGAAATTTCTCGACCACCTGATCGATTAGCGCCATGATATCTTTCGCCAGACCACGTCGGCCAATCCACAAGCCGCACCTGCCGGAGGGAGTTCGCATCTATGCGATCTCGGATATTCACGGCTGTGCGCATCTGCTCCAGCCCATGTTGCGGGTAATCGACGCCGACGTGGCTCGCAGTCGCCCGCGCTATGCGATCGAGGTTTTCATGGGCGATTATATTGATCGCGGTCCGAACACGCGCTCTACACTCGACATCCTGGTCGAGCGTAGTCGCCGAGGAAATGCGGTCTTCCTGAAGGGTAATCACGAGGCCTTTCTGGTGAGGGTGTTCGAAGACCCTTCACTGTTCGAGCATTGGATCGCCGTCGGTGGGACCCAGACATTGATGTCTTACGGGCTCGCCCCGCCGGATCTGAAGCGGGACGAGCCGACATCGATCTTGCGCGATTTGATTCGCGCGATGCCGACTGAACATCTGGAATTTCTGGACGATCTGCGGCTGAGCTTTACGTGCGGGGATTTCTTCTTCGTGCATGCGGGCGTTCGACCAGGCGTGGCGTTATCCGAACAGCAAGAGGACGATCTTTTGTGGATTCGCCATGAGTTCCTGGAGAGCGAGAAGCATTTCGGCAAGTATATCGTGCACGGTCACACGCCGGTGCGGAGCGCCGACGTGCGAAATAATCGCGCCAACATCGACACCGGGGCCTATGCGACCGGCAATCTCACCCTGATGAGCATCCAGGGAAGCCGCATGCTCGCGGTGTGACATGGTGGCAACCGCTTGCCATCTGCCTGCCAAAGCCCTTCCGCGACGAGGGTCGAATGGGCCTCGGCGCTCAGAGGTGAAGCGCCTCGCCTAATTGAGCAAGCAGGGTTTCTGCGGCCGGGCACGCGTCTCGGCCATCCAATCATTCCAGGCTCGCTCATGCTTGACGTAGAGCTCCAGCCAACGTGCGCCGTGCTCGTTCTGCTGCAGAGGATGCTCCTGGTCAGGCAAACCGGCGCGCAATCGCGCATCCGGATTGTCCAGCGTTTCGAACTCGACCGTCTCCGAAATCGTCAGGCCGACGAGAACACGCTCTCCCGCGCCATCCACGATGTATCGGCGCGGAGAGTCCTTCTTGGGTTCACTCATCTCGTCATGCCCCTATTCGTTTCAGTGAGACCCCCGAGTGCCCGCCGGCGAGCCGGACGGTGCCTAAAAGACTCGTCTGGCATGGCCGAATGTTGAGGTGGGAGTCTCAACGGAGCTTGCAGCCCTTCGCTGGACGCGCCAAGCACGCAGCGCGTATCCCAAGATGAGGCCAGCGCCAAAAATGGAAGCGGAGACAAATGTAGAAGCCATGGAGAGTCGTCCCGGATAGTCCGGGGACACATCAAGACCGAGCAGTGTGTCGACATCATGATTCTCGATGACTCCCGGCGCCGAAAGATTGTTCACGCCTCGACCACTTGTGTGCATGCAAGGCGATGCCGTGTCCGATCATCCTCCCCCACCTCTCATTTCGGCCGGCAACGATCACTCTCTATATATATATAGAGATGCTTTTGCGAGCTTGCGGGCCCGAGGCTTTGATCGTCGAGCAGGAGCGCTTCGCGCAGACCCCGCTTCCCGCAACGGGAATTTCGGGCCGATCGGTCGGCCGATGCTCTTGCAACTGTCCGGGAGCCGTCGCATTATTTCGCATCGCATTTAGAAGGGATTCAATCCAATGAACTTCCGCGTGCTTATTCCATCGATTGCCCTGTCTGCTCTTGGCCTCACCTTGACGGCGTCCGTAGCGCCAGCCGCCGAGCTCGCGCTTGATCCGGCGTATCATCGGGCGGCCGCCCTCCAAGGCGGAGTTGTGCTGTGGGATGACGTCTACCCGCCCGCCATCTATGGCCCGCAGCTTCGCCCGGTCGAGGAAGTCGCGGCCATGAAGGCGCAGGCACGACCCGTGTCCCAGCGCTGGTGGGGATATTGGTACGTCCGGTAAATTCGAGAGCGCTTGGCTGAGCGCAGCCTGACTCTATCAACGACCGCCGCCGTTTCGGACAACCCGGCCGGCGGCGGTTTGTTTTAAGCCGCGAGGCCAGCCGATCAGCATGGCCCAACGAGCAATCCAGCCGTAAGAAGACCGGCCAACGCAGCGAGCGCAGCTCGGCGATGTACCTCATCGGCCACGACGTGCTTGAGCGCATCCGTCACCGCAAATTGCGCAGAACGAAGCCAATTTTTCAGCAACGCCCCCCACGTATTTGGAATCCCGCAGAAATTGGCAGGCATACGAGCTCATTCAACAACGTTTCTCCGCTTCGATCGGGCGCGCTCGAGATAGCGATCCAGCGCGGCGAGTCTTTTCAGGCTTTCAAGAACGGGCTCGGAGATGGGTCGCCATCAATTCATCGATGGAGCATGCCAGCTTGAGGCGCTCGTCCTCGATTTGCGCGATTCGAGCCCAGATTTCCTCCACTGAGGTCGAAGAGTTCTGATCCCAGGTCTTGTTTTGCCCCGGCGCTTTTGCCGCAAACCCGTGGCGAAGCGCATTCATCCGAGAACGAGCCTTGCCCTGTTGCGTGCGCGGCCCGGTGCTCCGGGCCGCGTTGCGTCGATTTTGCTGCGATTTGCTTACGCGTCGCCATTCTGAGCCGCCTTCTTGGATTTCTCCAGCAAGCGCTCCTGCCTCCTCAGTTCCTTTTCCTCCCGCATCTCATTATAGAGGTTACGCGACGCTGCCATGCTGAGCGGCATACGCTGCTGGGGATGGCGGACAGAAAAGGCGCGCTCAAGCTCCTTAAAGGCCTGATCGCGTTCCTTGATCGCTGATTTGCGCATAGCCTCGATCTTCTGCAACGAAGGAAGGGCACGCTGAAACGCCTCAGTGTCGACAGCATCGCCGCCAAAGCCGCCGCGCGCCAGTCTTGAGCTGAACTCCTTGCGATGATCAGCATCGGCGAAGTAGTCCATCGCGACTTCCCCCGCGAAGCGATCGTAATCGTCCTTTTTCTTCTTGGAGGACGGCACAACGGCGTGCAGCTTCTTATCTAACGCTTCACCGCCTCGCGACGGTTGTTGTTCACAACCCCGGCGGTCAGGCCGTCGAGCCACATGAGGCGGGCGATCGCCATCGCGGCATCGAACACGGCGAGAAACTCCAAGTCAGACTTCGGACGGTGTGGCTTCATCCTCTCGGCGACGGAGGTAAAGAGGGCATGGAAGAGATCCGCCGTCATGCCAGGCGGCAAGGGCGGATTGTCCAGCTTTTTCTTGATGAAGTCGGGCATGTGGTTGCGGGTCTCTTCGTCCTCCTGAAGAGACTCGTAAAGATCCTAATGCTTTCCTCTTCTTCTTCCTCCTCGGCTTCGTCCTCCTCTTCGCCTTCCCCCCTCCTCCTCCTGCAACTCCCGACGGGACAGCCTCGGGTGACCTCGCACGTGTCGGGACAGATGCGTTCACCGGCGTGACTGCCGTCCGTGGTTCGTCGTTTGCCGACGTCATCCTCGGAGATGCCAATGCCAATACGCTCGACGGCAGGGATGGCAACGACCGGATCGATGGCCGTGGCGGTGCCGATATCCTGACTGGCGGGAACGGCTCCGACATTTTCGTCTATGCCGATGGCGGCGGAGCAGACACCATCACGGACTTTGACCGCACCCAAGGCGACACGATTGATCTGACAGGTTTGTCCGGCATTTTCACGCTCGCAGACGTTCAATCGAAATCGACGGTGAGTGCGCCTCCGGAACTAGAGATTCGACAATCTCCTGCCATCTGCCTGTGTCGCGCCAAGCGTAATAGCCCTGCACTGTCGAGTATGGCGGGAACCCCTTCGGCAAGGCTCGCCATTGGCAGCCACTCCACAGGACATAGAAGATCGCCTGGACGATCTCGCGCAAATCGACCTCCCGCGGCCGACCCAATCGCCGTCGCGGCGGCATCTTCCGCGCGATCAGCGCCCATTCGGCATCGGTCAGATCGCTTGCGTAACGCAGTCCATCGCGCTGATACTGGATGCGAGCGGTTTTGGTCCACGGCATGGTGTCCTCCCTCGAATCTTTGCAAATCCGAAGGAATCACAAGCCGGCCAAAACCGCTCACCCTTTTTCGGTCAGGCTCTGAGAATACACTAACGGCTACAATCCAGTCGACCTTCCCGAGAGAGGGAAGCCGAACCTTCCGCTACGCCTCGCTTGCAAGCGGGCTTGACGTGGTGCGGAAGACGCTGAGCCAGCAAGAAATTGCAACAATTCAGACGACGCGAACCGAGCAGGCGACCGGCCATATCTACCTCACCACGCCTCTTGCCCAGTCGTCGGGGGAGTGGATTCCGTCGGACCTCCGGTGTGTGCCGGCAAAGACCTGGAGGCTCCCCATCGAATGGGAGCGGCACTCACATACGCGCGCAGGTATGCGCTCTTTGCACCAGTTGGCATTGCCGGTGAGGATGATCTCGATGCTCCTGATAGCTCGGCCGCGCCGCCCCCGTTCACAGAAGCTCGGCCCCACAATGATGCTCTAGAATTTCTTGTGAGTACTGATGACGATTGAAATTAAAATCTCACCCTCGAACACTGGGCGTCTTGCTCGTATTGAGGTCAGCCCAGGCGGCGCCGAGTTCCTCAAGCAGGTGTTGCTGACGAGGTTCTGCATGGATAGCGCTAGTATGTAGGAAGGGCACGAAGCAGGAACAGGCTGCGTGACACAGGAGGGCAAAGCTCGTGAGAGACGACGTAGCGGATTATGCCTGGTCGCCGTCAGCCGGTCGAGATCGACTCGGCGCATTGCGCCACGATTGTGCACCGATTGCCTCACAATTGTCATAGCGCTTCCATTGCGCCGCAATATAATTCGACTAGCAATCAAGAATGTCAGGCCAACTTTCGATGATCAGACATGCGATCCGCATGCTGGCCATAATGTATTGCGTTTGCAGCCAGCCTGCCTATTCAAACTACGAATCCCAAGCGGTGACGCCACCGCTCTCATTTTCACAATTCTGCATTCAATATCCCGAGGACTGCCAGCACCACGAGGATCGCAGGATCAGAGATTTCCGCTCCTCAATTCAGCGCTGGCGAGAACTCGCCCAGATCAATTCAACGGTGAATTCCGGCATAGCGCCGAAAGATCCGCCCGCAAGCCGGCGTGACGCGGAGTGGCAGATATTCCCTTACGAAGGCAATTGCGCGTTATGCGGTCACCAAGCGCCATCTACTGCTGCGATCCGGCTGGCCCAGCTCATCAGTCCTTCTCGCCGAGGTCATCATCCGATCAACCGGAGAGCACCACCTCGTGCTGCTTGTGCGTGAGGGAAGAGCGGTCCTTGTACTCGATGATCTGAGCCCGGTCGTGACGCCGCTAGTCGATGCGCTGGATCGGTACGTTATCGTGCGCGCGGACTCTGGTACAGATCCACAACGGTGGACACGAGACGTCACCGCCTTCTAGCTAGGCTACTGGCCGACTACCGGGGCCAAGCCTGAAAGCTGTCATCAATCCGATCCACCTTTTCTCTGCGGAGGACTTTTGGCACACCCGCTGCAGCCAAGCTGCCGTTAATCTAAGCTTGATTTTCGTTCGGCTTCACCCTCCCTATCCAAATCAATTTCGTGTAAGCACAAATTTCTATTTTGGGACTGATATGACAAAGAAACGAGCACTTATTACCGGCGTCACCGGCCAGGACGGCGCTTATTTGGCCGAACTTCTTCTACAGAAGGGATACGAGGTCCACGGCATCAAGCGCCGGACCTCCCTCTTCAATACCGACCGAATCGATCACCTTTACCTTGACCCGCATGAGCCGGACCCGCCGTTCCGGTTGCACTATGGCGATCTAACGGATTCATCGAGCCTGATCCGGATCGTTGGCCATGTGCAGCCAGACGAGATCTACAATCTCGCGGCGCAGAGCCACGTTGCCGTTTCGTTCGAGGAACCCGAATATACGGCGAATTCCGACGGCCTCGGTACCCTTCGAATTCTGGAGGCGATGCGGATCGTCGGATTGGAAAAGACGACCCGGTTCTACCAGGCATCGACGTCCGAACTCTACGGCCTCGTTCAGGAAATCCCTCAAAAGGAGACCACTCCTTTTTACCCGCGTTCGCCGTACGCTGTCGCCAAGCTCTACGCTTATTGGATCACGGTCAATTACCGCGAAGCTTACGGGATGTATGCTTGCAACGGCATCCTGTTTAACCACGAATCTCCCGTCCGCGGCGAAACCTTCGTAACCCGAAAGATCACGCGAGCTTTGGCGCGGATCCATTTGGGCCTACAGGAGCGGCTCTATCTTGGTAATCTCGATGCACTGCGCGATTGGGGACACGCGCGCGACTACGTCGAGATGCAGTGGTTGATGCTGCAACAAGAAAAACCGGAAGATTTCGTCATCGCAACCGGCGTTCAACATTCGGTACGAGATTTCGTGAACGTGGCGGCGAGCGAAATCGGCATCAAGATCCGGTGGAAGGGAACCGGTGTCGAGGAAAATGGATACGATGCTGCTACAGGGAAATGCATCGTTTCCGTCGATCCGCGCTACTTCCGTCCCACCGAGGTCGCGACGCTTCTTGGTGATCCGTCAAAGGCCAAACGGAAACTCGGCTGGGAGCCCAAGACGTCGTTCGAAAGCCTGGTTCGAGAAATGATGAAGGAAGATCTCGAATCCGCGAAGCGGGACGAGCTGATCAAGCAGCACGGCTTCCGCTACTTTGCGCGACACGAATAGCCTGTCGGTAGGTCGTCATCGCGATTGATGAGAAGCAAGTAAGTGTTCTCGCGGCGCTTACTGTTGGCAGCTCTTGCCTAAGCGAGGTCATCGGGGAGTCATCCTCTTTAGGCAAGCGAACCGCATCTTCTACCAGCAGTGGGAATGAGGCGTTAGAGACCGGACCGACGTCTCGCTGCTCTTGCCAAGACCCAAGCTTTCCGAGGAGATGTCTTGCCGCTATCGCCGCACTCTTGCCTTCGGTGGCTTCCTGGAGCTTGTACTCAAAGTAGTCGGGCAAGACGCGATCCAGATCGAAGGGGCTGGTTAGAGAGGAAAAACCTTCGGGACAACAATCGCCCCGACAAAAGACGAGAAGGTTCTGTCGATACCAGGGCCGAATTCGGCTGTCGTCATATATCTGCGGTCGGACGCAATCGAAGGCGTTGTAACCATGGCCGCTGAAACGTTCTGCCCAGTAGGATGGCCACTGCTCGTTCAGGTGGTTTCTACCGCCTTGACCCTTGATGGCAGCAGAGAACAGTACGATTGGCGCAGCGTCCACGAGCGCGGAGACGAACTCATTCGCGCTACTCTCGGGCAAATGCTCGGCCACCTCTAACGAACAGGCCAAATCGAATTTGCGACCGAGATCGGTGATGGACCGAAGGTCCATGGATTTGAACCTTTCCGACGGAATCCTGAGCTGATCGCGAGGCACGTAGTCACCGTCAATTCCGAGATAATCGCTCACACCGTTCGTAGCGAATTCGTGCAGCCAGGCACCGACACCGCAGCCGACGTCAACCACCGAATTCACTTTGAAAAGTCGAAGCACCGGTGGGACGATCACCGACGTAGATTCGAAAGACCCGCCTGACTGCTCCTTGAAGAACTGCGGGCGCTGCAATAACGCGGGCTCTGTCGCGGCAATACTTTCGGGTGCTTTCGGAAAAGGCCTTCCAATGAGTGACGGGTTTGCGTTATGCGCCGGCATGGCGCAGCCTTGGTTGTCCGGAGGGTTGGATGCGGGGTGTCGATATGGAGAAGTCTGTCGCTGAGCACCGGTTTGCGAAGCGTGCCTCTGGGGGCGCCTATTTCGATATTTTGTGAACAAGTCTAAGGCTGAAGTCATCGAATGACGGCCACCTCTCGGCTTTGGTCCGAAGCGGATCTGATCTGCTGATTGCCTCTCGACTCCTGGCCGGCCGCGCCCGTTCTCCCGCGCGTATCCGGCGACAGTCGCCCTTGCCTCGCCGCCGCCCTACGAACAACCGAAAACGGCCACACTCCCCGAACGAAATGCGCAGTACTGAATGTCTCCGCGTTTTGATTCAACGTATGCGGCAATAGATATGCAACCCGTATCGCGAGCGGCGGCCCATTTCAGAGCTGATGTCGAGGGGCTTAGGGCGATCGCAGTTCTATCGGTCGTCGCCTTTCACTACGGAGTTCCAGGCTTAACCGGCGGATTTGTCGGCGTAGACGTCTTCTTCGTCATATCCGGTTTCCTGATCACGCAACTTCTGCTTCGGGAGATAGCCGCGACCGGGAAACTCGATTTTCTTGGCTTCTATGGTCGCAGGGCTAAGAGACTCTTGCCTGCCGCCTTCGCAGTCACGCTAGCGACCTTGATCATCGGATACTTCGTGCTGGCGCCCTTTGAACAGAAGGAAATGGCCAAGTCGGCCGCCGCTTCAGCGCTGTATGCCGCCAATGTCTGGCTCCTCCACCAGTCCATGAACTATTTCGCCCCCGAAAGTTCGCTCAATCCCTTCCTTCATACCTGGTCACTTTCAGTCGAGGAACAATTTTACTTAGTCTGGCCCGCGTTTCTCCTCATTGTCGGTCGGTTCAGCCAAAAGATCCTCCTGCTAGCCTTATTGATTGTAGTGTTCGGATCGTTCGCTAGCTGCATCCACCTGACCTACGGCAAGCAAGCTTGGGCGTTCTATCTCGCGCCCCCTCGAGCGTGGGAGTTTGGAGCAGGAGCTCTGATCGCAACAAGACCCTTCGAGCGTTGGGCAAAGCAGCCGGGCTCAAGTTCAATCATCGGATGGTTGTCATTTGCGATTCTCATCCTGTCATTCTTTGCTATCGACGGCTTCATGCCGTTCCCGGGAGTAGTTGCCGTTGTTCCAGTGATAGCTACGGCACTGCTGCTGCTCACAGGGGACAATCCTGCTGGACCGTCCCCTTTGCTCAGGACGCAGCCGTTTCAGTTTTTCGGTGCCCGGTCCTACGCCATCTACCTCTGGCATTGGCCGATTGCAGTTCTCGGTACGGTGCTTGTCGGCAGCACGGCACTCGCTAACTGCCTTTTCTTTGTCATGACGGTCGTTCTCTCCTCGCTCAGCCTCGCCTGGCTCGAATACCCGATCAGAGCTAGTCACTGGCTGGCACAACGATCTGTACGATCAATTGTCATGGGCGGCGCCCTTACGCTAATCGCCACAGTTGCCGGCATCCTCTCGTTCGCGATTGCGCAGTACGTCACGAATGCCGCGCAAGCGAAGATAGTCGCCTCGACTTCGAAATATTCACTTTCGAGCGAGAGTGGTTGTCTGGCCGGGTTCACGACACAAAGTCCCATCCGCTGCGTGTTCGGCCCATCGAGCTATACAAAGACAATTGTGCTGTTGGGAGATTCTCATGCCGATCAATGGACGACCGCGCTTGCGACTGTTGCCGAACAGAGAGGATGGCGGCTTATCACTTACCTAAGGGCTTCCTGTCCTGTCGCCGATATCCCGGTTTCCAAAGTCTACAGTTTGCGACTTCGGCGGCTTTCGCCCCAGTGCGCAAGCTGGCGCGAGCAGGCAATCGCGATGATAAAAACTCAAGATAGCCCGGACGCGATACTGTTGGCGCAGTTTTCGAGCGGAAACGTCAAGGGACCATTCACCAATCTGGGACCTCACGCAGTGAGCATTGAAACGTGGGAGCGTGGATTATTTGGAGTCCTCAAGAAGCTCGAAGCGGCCAAGGCCAAGCTCATTGTGATCCGCGACAATCCCACTCCTTACCACCCGGTCGGCAATTGTCTCGCTCGGGCGGAATGGCGCGGCCTACCATTCAGCACGTGCAGCAGTAGTCTTTCGCTCACTACAAGCAACGAAGTGTTCGAAGCAGAGCAACGTGCCGTCTCGTCCATCAACAACGCGCGCATGATCGACCTAACATCGTCGATTTGCACAGGCTTGGTATGTCCGGCCATGCGCGACGGCGTCGTTGTCTATAGAGACGCAAACCATCTCACAGTCGATTTCACGCTAGTCCTTATGGATCGTCTCGCCGCAGAACTAACAGCTGCCCTCTGAGGAAGACCCAAGCATCGCAGCGAGCGAGACTCGGGTGTAAGCGCGCTCATCGCGGCGCTTTCTCTCGGCTAGTCTCCGTGGACAAAGCTAGCGCGGGCGCAGCTGGTTGAGGCCAGGCACCTCAGGGGACACGAACCGCATTCTCCTTCGGCAGTGCAACGTTGTCGTTGGCGCCTGCCCGGCCGCCGCTCTCTTTCCCAGCTGAGTTGGACTCGCCCGCCATGACTTCCGCCCACCGACGAACGATGGTCCGCCGATCCCATCGATCCAGCGCGCGCTTTCGTCCTTCACCGCCGTAATGCTGGCGAAGCGCGGGCACCTCACTGAGCTGGCATATCGCAAGTTCCAGAGCGGACGAATCTCCGGGCGGGATTACGAGACCGGCGCCGGTCACTTCCGCCGCCAGCCCCGTACCTTCTTCGGCCATCGCTATGACCGGCCGAGCAGACGCGAAGATCGCGCCAAGTTTCGAGGGCAACACCAGATCGGCCGCCTCGGCCTTCTGCGGAATGAGATGAAAATCGGCCGTCGCCATCAGCTCATTGAAGCTCTCGTTGGGCTGAAGCCCAAAGAAATGGATGTTGGAATGTCCCGCGGCCGTCTGCTCAAGCCTCATCTTGTGAGGCCCCTCACCTGCAAGGATGAAATGGATATGCGGATGGCTTTGCTCCAAGCTGACCGCAGCCTCGATTACGAGATCGAGCCCCTGCTTGTTCGACATCGTTCCAGAGTACAGCGCAACAATATCGCCCTCAGCAAGGTTTAACTGCCGGCGGTATTTTGTCATTCGTGATCCGGGGCAGACCGCGCTGGTATCAATCCAGTTTCTGACCTCAAGCGCTTTGTTGGGCGCTAGCCCCTTGATTACCAGGCGCAGCAGCATCGCCTCAGAAATAGTTGAGACGCGATCGAAGGATTTGAGGATTGCAGCTTCCGTTCTCAACATCCACTTGCGCAGTGAATGGCTGCGCAGCAGACCAAGATCGAACGCCGCGTCGACCTCGAAATCCTGAACATGAAGCCATGATTTACCACCGACGCGACGAGCGACGAACGAGACGAAGGCAGCCGACATCAGCGATGGCGCGACAGCGATCATAACGTCGGGACGCCAGGACAGCGCTTCATAGAGGACTGGCGCCGCGCTCGTGAGCGCGAATGAAGCGTGATGGATCAGCCGTTTGGCGCCCGAGGGATGTCCGGGTACATAGATCGGCGTACGTGTCACGCGAACGCCGTCAACATCTCTCGATCTGAAATACGACGATTTGAACTCAGGGGGGATCTTCCAGGCCGGATAATATGGAGGCGCCGTGATCACTCTAACTTCATGACCTTCGGCTAGCAAACTTTCGCAGAGCTCGGCGTTGTATTTCGCCACGCCGATCAGATCGGGGGCATAATTTATGCCGACCAAGAGAACACGCATAAAGCCCGCCCCAATTCAAACTTCAGAATAAAAAAGTCGCTTGCAGTCTAAGTAGTCCACTCAGCGTGTTGCGCCGACTTCCAGATGACGTCCGTAGCCTTCTAGATAATCTGCGTAGGCCGCCACGAGGCCGGCCCGCAAAGCAATTTTAGGTCGCCACCCAAGCCCCCGTATTCTCGAGCTATCGAGCAGCTTGCGTGGCGTGCCATCAGGCTTTGACGTATCAAAAATCAACTTACCTTCATAGCCGACGACCTCCGCCACGGCCGCTGCGAAGTCAGCGATCGATACCTCATCGCCGCTGCCGACGTTTATCGGGAGATCGCTCGAATAATTCTTCAGAAGGAAAACGCAGGCATCGGCAAAATCCTCGACATTGAGAAATTCGCGCAGCGGCGTGCCGGTGCCCCAAACGGTGACTGTCGGCGCCTTGGCAAGCTTGGCTTCGTGGAAGCGCCGGATCAACGCTGCCGGGACGTGACTATGATCCGGATGATAATTGTCGCCGCGGCCGTACAAATTGGTCGGCATCACCGAGATGAAATCATCGCCATATTGCCGACGATAGGCCTGACACATCTTGAGGCCGGCAATCTTGGCGATTGCGTACCACTCGTTGGTCGGCTCAAGCGGCCCCGTCAGCAATTCGCTTTCGGCGATCGGCTGCTTGGCGTATTTTGGATAGATGCAGGACGAGCCGAGGAACAGTAGTCGCTGCACGCCAACCGCGTGACTTGCGCGGATCACGTTCAATTCCAACGCAAGGTTGTCGCAGAGAAAGTCGACCGGGAAATTGTTGTTGGCTGCGATACCGCCAACCTTTGCAGCGGCGTGAACCACGACCTCTGGACGATTGGCCTCGAGCCATTTCAGCGTCGGCTCTTCCTTTGTGAGGTCCAGCTCACGCCGATCGGCCGTGAGTACGGTGCAATTCTCTGAGGCAAGCCTGCGGACGACAGCTGATCCCACCATGCCGCGGTGGCCCGCGACGAAGACACGTTTGCCCGTGAGATCGTAAGTTGAAGCCCCTGTCATCGTATCCTCTATCAGCATCCGCTTGGCCGGATCACCACCACTGTGGCGAGATCCGGCGGCCGGTCGCATTACGCAATCACGCTGTCGATGCAGCCCCGCCAAACAGCTAACACAATCTTCACCATGCGCCAGTCTGTCCCGGCCCGACGAAGATATTCATGGTGAACCTGCGCTGCGCGCACAAAAGGTCAGCACACAATGAAACAAAAACGAGCAAGGCAGCCGCATCAGCTGTGCGGCTGCCTTGGAAGATCGTTGAAAAACGGCAGCCGCCGCTCGGCTAGCTCAACCTCAGTACGCCCGGCGCAGGACAGGACCAACAGGCGCGCAAACCCGATCCATGTACCACCCATAGGGCGTTTCGACCCGCACCACGGGGCAACGACGCCACGGCACATACCGGTAGGGATACGGCTGCGCCCAGAACGTAATAGGCGTTACCTTGCTCTCGCTGGTGAGCAAGGCTGCCGGTGCGGGCATCTGCATCGCGGCGCTTGCTCCACTCGCTGCGCAGAAGGTAACGGTCACGGCCAGAAGGCCCGCTCGCATCAACGTCTTAAACATCCCAAAAAGCTCCTCGCCCCTGCGGATTTGATTTCGACTCGCGCTCGTCAGATCCAGCCAACCGACGTCACAATCCGTAAGCCACTCCGCGACTAGCCCAATAGTGAGCCGAACTTTACCAAGGCCATCGGCAGAAATGCAACCGATGCCCGGCCGGCCACAGGGCTTTTGGGGCGATATGGCGCACGAGTGTGGCTTCTTGGTCCTATCTTTCCTCGCTCCAGGCGCCCGGAGCAGCGAGGTCGGGCGAACGGCGGTACACATCCCGAAGGAACTGGTAATTGACCGTCTGAGCCAAAGGCACGTCCTCCTCCCCGAGCTTGGCGAAGAGGAGGATATCCCGAAGCGTCCGCCAACGGCTTTCGTCGTAGTCGCCGATGCGGCCGCCCGTCGGAAGTACCAGCGGGCGCTGCTGCTGCAGCTCGAATTTGAGCCGCTCGGAATTCAGCCTGGCTGGGCCGGCGCCGGCGAGAACGGGCACGCTCCGTGCATAGTCCGCATAGGCAAATTGCCACCCTCGGATGAGCCCCTGAAGGACGTCGGCGATCGCGGACGGCTGATCATGGATGAGATCATTGCTCGCAAAATAGACCTGGCCTGGAACATGGATGCCGTAGTCCTGCGGTTTGATGACGTTCAGCTTCACGAAGGTCGAACTGGAGGGATCAGGCTGCTCGTCAATCGCGGCAACGATCGCATCCACCTCCCCGACCCTCAGGGCTTCGAAGCTGTCGCGGTCTGGGACCTTGGTGATCTGGCTGCGGGGAAGCCCGAGCTGCGCCATCATGGCATCGAAAACGACGTCTCCCTCACTCGCCCTGCGGTACCCAACCCGCTTGCTGACTAGATCAGCCGGCCGACGCAATCCCGAGGCTTCGAGCGTGAAAACGGCGACAGAGGTGTCGAGAAAGCTCGCAGCGAAGGCGGTTACGGGGACGCCACGCCAGCTGGCCAGCAGGAACTTCTGGCCGCTCGTCACGCCGATGGCATGTTGGCGTGCAATGGTTTGGACGAACTCAAGGTCTTCGGGCTGAGCCGACACCTCAATGCGGGAGGAGAAATATCCCTGCCTCGATGCAGCGAGTTCGCCGGCAAACCGCGCGCCGTATCGCCCGTCAAGGAGGAGCTTGATTGCGACGGGCCTGGAAGTCGTCGGAGCTCGTATGGGGGCGGCATCGGGGCGAAGAAGGAGAAGCACGATTCCCGCCAAAGCGACCGCCGCAAGGCCAATGGCAAGGTACCGCTTCCCTCTCGGCCGAGGTCGCCGCCGGGATTGGGTTGGAGCCAACGTAACTTCCTAACGGGTTGTGAAATTTAAACATATCAGCCGAGGCGAGATGGGCTACAATGCAGCTTGTGGGGTAAGGTTAATTTTTCCTTCGCCTTGTTGTAACAGCGATTTTGACCGATAGCACAGCGCGTTCGGGCAATGAATTTTGCGTTAATGGGTTTGGCAGGATGACGATTCTTTCCACTCGGCCGGTGGCCGTCGCTGATTCTACGGCGGGAATTGGCGTGGTCGAGCCAGTCGCCGAGACATCTGCAGGGTTTGCGCCGAGCTGGCTGCGACCTGTGGTTGTGGAGCGGCTGATGGCGGTGGTCGATGCGGCGCTGATCGTGGTCAGCGGGATCGGCTGCGCGGTCGGCTATCACGTCGTGACCGCGGGCACGCTCGGCAAGGCGGACGTCTATGCGGCGGCCAGCGTGCTGGTTGCGATCAATTTCATCCTGCTGACCATCGTGCAGCAGGGCTATCGCCTCAAGACCGTCACCAACCTGCCGCGCACGTTCCGGATGACGCTGACGACGTGGACCTTCCTGTTCGGCGCGTTGCTGGCGATCGCCTTCACGATGAAGGTCAGCGACGAATTCTCCCGCGGCACCACGATCTCGTTCTATCTGATCGGCCTCGCCGTCCTGCTCGCCTGGAAAACGGCCGCGGCGCGCTGGACCGCGCGGGCCCTGCGCACCGGCGCCTTCGCCAACGGCCGCGCGATCATGATCGCCGAGTTCGGCCTTGCCGCCTCCTCCAACGCGGTCGACGACCTCGGCCAGCACGGCTACCGCCTGATGCGGGTGATGGAGGTCCGGCCCAAGGACCTCGATTCGCCGCTGCTGCTGTCTTCGCTCGCGCCGCGCTTCGAGGAGCTGATCGCCTATGCGCGCGAGAGCCGGATCGAGCACGTCTTCCTCTTGATCAACTGGAGCCGGCAGCATGCGATCGACAGCATTCTGGACGTGCTGAAGATCCTCCCCGTTCCGGTGCATCTGGTGCCGGACGCCAACACGGCGCGCTTCCTGCGCTATCCGCTTGAGGGCACCGGCAACACCTTCACCGCCGAGCTGCGCCGCGCCCCGCTCACCTTGCGCGAACGCGCGCTCAAGCGCGCGCTGGACCTCGTCGGCGCGAGCCTTGCGCTGCTGGTGTTCGCGCCGGTGATGCTGGTGACCGCGATCCTGATCAAGCTGAGCTCGAAGGGCCCGGTGTTCTTCCGCCAGACCCGCAACGGCTTCAATGGGCGCGCGTTCAGGATCTTCAAGTTCCGCACCATGCGCGTGCTCGAGGACGGCCCGACGATCGTGCAGGCGCAGAAGAACGACCCGCGCGTCACGCCGATCGGCAAATGGCTGCGCAAGACCTCGATCGACGAGCTGCCGCAGCTCCTCAACGTGCTCAAGGGCGACATGTCGCTGGTCGGCCCCCGCCCGCACGCGGCCGCCCACAACACCGAATATGAGCAGATCATCGGCAACTACGCCTTCCGCCACCACGTCAAGCCCGGCATCACCGGCTGGGCCCAGGTGAACGGTTATCGTGGAGAAACCCGCACGCTCGAGCTGATGCAGAAGCGTGTGGATTATGATCTGTGGTACATCAATAACTGGAGCTTGTGGTTGGACGTCAGGATTTTTCTCAGAACCGCAACGAGCACATTCGCACAATCTCGCGCCTATTGAACTCCCCAGCGAACTGTTGTCTCAGCATCTTCGGACGAACAGTGGCTCAGGCAACCATGATCTATTCTGTCTCCTTAGAACGCGCGCACAAGTCGCATCTCGTATTTTCTGCGCTCGAAACCTACTCGTTAGTGGGTGGCATGCAGAATTTCAATCGGCGAGTTATTCGAAGTCTAGTATCTCGTACTAAGATCCGAAAAGAAGCTTTACCGCAAATTCAAGTGCTGCGGGACGGATCAAGCGTACCAAAGGCTTTGTCGCCCTTTGTGCAAAGCTATCCAAGTCGATTTGTCTATACTCTTGCGAGCGCATTTGCGGCCCGTCGAGCGAGCGTCTTCATTATCGGACATATAAACCTTCTCCCTCTCGCGGCTCTAGTGCGGTTCCTTCATTGGAAGACACCAATTCTCCTGTTTGTGCACGGGGACGAAGTTTGGAATGAGCCGGGCCGCCGGAAGAAGCGCTGGTTCGAGTCGCTTCTTCTTTGCGCTGTGGATCGAATCGCATCCGTGAGTCGCTATACCGCTGATATTATGTCGCGGGAATTTCACGTGGACGCTGCCAAATTCAGGATTCTTCCGAACGCTGTCGACCTGATCGAACGATCAACGAGCATTCCTCGAACAGACTCGCACATTGTATTGACCGTTTCCCGTCTCGGTTCCGGCGACCGCCCCAAAAACATTGATCAGATGCTCAAAGCGATCGCCATATTGAAGCAGAGATTGCCGAACGTCCGCTATGAGATTGTAGGCGACGGCTCACTGCGGAGCGAATTGGAGGGCTTGGCGCGAGAGCTTGATATCAGCAACAATGTTGCTTTTCTGGGGCGCGTAAGCGAGGCAGACCTTTCGCAGGCCTATGGACGTGCATCCGTTTTCGCCATGCCCTCCTCGAAGGAGGGGTTCGGAATAGTCTATCTCGAAGCGTGGCTGCGCTCTCTACCTGTGATCTGCAGTTCGTTCGGAGCGTCGAAGGAGGTTGTTTCGGACGGTTCTGATGGTTTTGTGGTGGACCACAGGCGACCGGAAGATATTGCAAGTCGGCTTTATGCACTACTTGTCGATACGGAGTTGGCTCGACGACTCGGCGAAAATGGCAGAAAGAAAGTCGAGTTACAGTACCTAAATAATTCCTTCCAAGACAATCTTGACGCAATTATAGACGATCTGCTGGCACCACCAGGTAAGCATCCCTCTTCCAAGTGAGCACCAATGCCTTATGAATAGGTTAGAAGCTGCTTGGTCACGAAAGCGCCTTGCGTTGACTTTTGGCGCGCAGATCTACAACCAAATCGTCACTCTCCTTGTCCAACTAGCCCTCGTTCCCATCCTGTTGCATCAGTGGGGTGCGCAACGCTACGGCGTTTGGCTCTTGTTATCTGCAGTACCCAGTTACTTGGTATTTGCAGACTTCGGCTTCACATTATCCGCAAAGAACGAACTGACCACCAGTGTGGCATCTGGTGATCATAAGAGAGCGATTCACATATATCAGAGCACGTTCGCGCTGCTGAATATTGTCGTGTTCGTCGTCCTTGCGATCTTGTTTTCAGCTATTTCTCCTTCGAACCTGGCGCACACGTTTTCACTTGGTGAAGTGAGCGGCGAGAGTGCGACCCGGATTCTGCTATTCCTCGCCGGCAATGTGCTATTGAATCAATATCTTCTGCTATTCGCAGCAGGGTTGCGAGCGTCAGGACGACCTGCGGAGGAAGTCCTGTGGAACGCCTCCTCACGGCTTGCGGAAGGTATTGTCACCATCATAGCCGCGACGCTTAGCAACGACCTTCCAACCACGGCCCTAACCATATTCTTGTGCAGGGGCGGCATTGCGATTCTCGTCTGGGTTAGACTGCGTACGGTCGCGGGCTGGCTACAACTGGGATTCACCTATGTGAGTCTGTCCGAAGTTCGGCGTCTTGCCGCACCCTCATTTGCATTTCTCGCTCAATCTTTTGCGCAGGTCCTGCTCATTCAGGGACCTGTAGTCCTCCTAGGGAGCTTAACCAATCCGCTAGCGGTTGCCACGTTCTCCACGTGCAGGACTCTTGTTCGCCTCGGAACGACAGCTGCAAACCTACTGAATGCTACCTTCATTCCCGAATATACACGCCTATACGCCTCAAGCAGATCATTGCTGTGGGCAACGTTCAGATGGCATGTGCTTGCGACCGGGTTCATGTTGGCAGGATACATTGCACTTCTCGTTTCTTCCGGAGAATACGTACTGCATGTATGGACGAAGGATAGGATACATGCTGGATATCCGTGGTTCTTCCTCATGATTCTGGCAGCTTCGTCTGAGATGGCATGGACGACCGCTGCGATGCCGATCTTGGCGATCAACAGACACGTCCGTTTATCCTACGCTTATCTCGCAGTCAGCTTCATTTGTTTGGCCAGCCAAGCCGCCGCGCTGGAGAGGTTTGGACTCAATGCCGTTGCGATCTCATTGCTGGTTGCTCACGGAACGATGCTCATCGTAGTTGCATTCGACATACGCAAACAGTTCTGCCAAGAAACCATTCAAAAATGAGAATACTTTACATCGGATCGAGCAGTGGGACATCGCTCCACCGCTCTGTTGCAATGGCTCGCCTCGGCCATAAGATAACCAGCATAGACCCTCATCACGCAGTTCCGCAGGGCCTCAAGAGATGGGCCTTCAAGACAGGCTGCTTGGGTCTAGCCGGCTCAATTTCCCGGCATGTCCTCGAGCGAGCTATGAGCGACCAATTTGATCTGGTGTGGGTCGACCATGGGGATCTTTGTAGCGCCTCACTCGTTCGAGCGTTGAGACGCCTTGGCGCACCTATTGTGAACTACTGTCAAGACAATCCCTATGTTGCACGGGACGGCTTTCGTTGGCGGCTATTCTTACGGGCGGTTGCCGAATACGATCTAATCGTCACTCCTCGTGCTTCAAGCATACAAGCCGCGCGTGCGGCGGGAGCGCGGCGTGTCCTGCGTGTAATGTTCGCCGCCGACGAGATCGCTCACCGCTCAGTGGATCTCTCTGCCGCCGAAAAGGCCAAGTTTACTTCTCAGGTTAGTTTTATAGGGACCTGGATGCCTGAACGAGGGCCGTTCCTAAGACATCTCATTGATAGGGGAGTGCCTTTAACGATTTTTGGGCCAAGATGGGACAAGGCTCCTGAATTCTCAGCGTTGAAGCAGCATGTGAGATTGGGAGCGTTGTCGCCTGAAGATTATGTCAAGGCAGTTCAGTGCACGTCGATTGCAATAGGCCTGCTCTCGAAAGGCAATGAGGATCTCCACACGACCAGATCGATAGAGATCCCGGCAATTGGAACGCTGTTCTGCGCTGAAAGAACCTCTGAACACATCGAAATGTACACGGAAGGCGAAGAGGCAATCTTTTGGAATAGCGTAGAAGAATGCGCAAACAAATGTCTCGGCCTTCTTGAGGACCCGCCTCGAATTGCCAGGATATCGAGGGCGGGGCACGCGAGGGCGCTGCAAAACGGGTACTTCAATGAAAACTTAGTCAACTCGGTCCTACGACATGTCACATGTCTTGCCGTTTAACGAAGCCTACTTGCGCATATCTTTATAGCTCAGTTCGACTCTATACGGATTTCAATTGAATGGTTCTCGCCCAAGAAGACCGGCAACCTTGCCGCCGCGGTGGCTGGAGAGTGAAGAACAGCATTCACATTGCGCAGAGTTACGTTCGAGCTATTCGCATCAAGGATTCCTCCGATCGGTGCGATTGTAGCCTTCTGGGCTCTATCCTCGACTTCTACATTCTCAATGATAACGTTATGATATGGCCCCACCGGAAACCGGACCGCCGGATAGATGTTGTTCAAGAAGGATGAATCGTAAGCGCCCCTAAGTCCATCAATCACGAGGCGCTCGCTCGGAAGAAGGTCCAGCAGCCCATCCGGCCGATAAGATGTGTAGTCCTTTACGCTGGAATCAGAAGCGCTGATCTTGAGAGATAAGGCGTACCCACTACGGTTCGCATCATGCTTGTCCCTTGCCACTCCAACACGCTGGCCCCAATCCAACACCCCTGAAATTTCCAAATGCGAATTGCGAAGATCATTGAATTTTGGTGACGTGATGTAAAAAAGATGCGGGGGCGCAAACCATTTTCCCACTCCTCCTACATTCTCTCCTTCGTCGTCCTGTAGATCGCCATATCGAAACGATCTTATGTTTCGGAAATGCGAACTCTTTAGGCTTCCAAGCCATCCCATGTACGTGCCGTCGAGTTCTAGATTTGACACCTCGATTTCACTGGGCAGAGCCGCCGAGTTTGCATCAATGGGAACCGCAGCAGTTATTACCTGATTGCTCTTAAATCCGACGGTAGTAAGAAAACACACTGGAACGAAGTGAGCTCCGTCCGCTCGCTCTGGCACGAAGATCTTCATGCCGTCAATTTTGACGGAATTGGTGGTCCCCAATATGTAAAATACTGCGGATGTGCCCGTGGGCCCCGGCCAGGGAGAAGTCACAGTCCCGCTGGTCCGATCGAAGCGAATACCCCTGTTTGCTGTCAGCCAGGGAGTTAGAATCATATCGTGAAAGGCTCCAGCAGGCTGATATTTGCCTTTCATTGGCACGAATGTGCCATTTGCTACATATCCTTTTGTATCCGGATCAACTGGGAGCTGGCCTATATACTTGACGCGCCAGTCCCGGAGATCAATTTGGCTGCTATTAGCTATGACCCATGTGGGTATGAAGACGTTGTCCGTAATGAACAACCCATTGCCGACGAATCGGACACTCGTTCCATCTTCTACAAAGATAGGTCGTGAGATGTCGCTACCAACATGAACGTAAACTGGACAATCAACCACCAGGGTGAAAGCATGATTCTTTGCGTCGCTGAAGGCCGCGGCCACACCATTTCGATCATCTTGCTTTCCATCGCATGTAGTCCAATCATGGATACTCCGAGCGGGCGGAGCGTCTGGACCAGCAGCTCTGAGCTCGTCTACGCTAGCATGCGCAAGTATCAGCAGACTAAGTAGAAAGCTTAGTTTTCGCCCAAACTGATCGATCAGGTCCATAGCATTCGGCCAGACAGCTAGACGCCTCATTGTTTCTTGCGAAGCAATGAATTCGAACTAGCCATGCTTTAGCGCCTTAACTAAATTAACTGAGCGAAGACCTTGTAGTACAATCAAGGCAAGAAAGAAGAATGGGATACCCCTCGTCAATTCGGCCAAAAGAACTTCGGTTGTGGATTCGACGAACACATGCTGATAAATCGAGAAGAGAAATATGCTTACAACCGATACGTTGCGGAAGCTCGCAATTCTGGAAAGAACAAACAGTAGCGGCAGCATGAACAGGAACGGGTAAATGAACAAGCCCACCAACCCATACGATGCGAAGCCCTCCATTGCCAAGCTGTAGTTCAAGAACGCCGAATTGCCGACGTGCAGCTGTCCGGTATTCCAAGCAATGAAATCTCCGATGCCATAGTTCATCGCCTTCTTGTCTGGCCAGATAAAGGACGGAGTAACCCGCTGAAGGCTCTCTTCGAGAACCCGCATGCCCAGAGGAGCCCGGCCAGCCATTCCCGTGTAGGCCCAGTCTACCAGCGCGACAAACGACAATCGGTTTAGTACGTTGGATCTACTCCCCAATCGATAATAGTCGTAACCTACAATGTTTTCTTGCTTTATTCTTGCAAGCGAGCTGTCGTTTTGGCTGGACAATGACTGTAGGAACTCAGCATCGACTGCAGCTCGCATTGCCGTCGTCAACGCCAGCTCTGCAAACTCCGCGATCGGCATGTTCTCTTTCTTTGTCCTCAGATACAGTGTGAGGGGTGAGATCAGGAAGCCGAACAACGAGACAAAGATTGCGCCGACGATCACGTGCCTCAGCCTGATCGCCCGGCAGTAATATGAAGTCAGCAATACGCCTAGAAGGGCTGATAGCAGACCCTCACGGTAGTTGAGCACCAAGCTAGTCAAGAATTCGAAAGCAAGAGCTGCGAAGAGGCCTATGGTCAAAAAGCCATCGCGTCCGAACCGCTGGGCCCCGTCGCGTGTCTGCATTATCAGGCCTAGGACGAATAGCTTAGCGAGCGCGGCAAACACGACAAAAAGCCCAGTGCCTGCAGTCTGGGCTGAGGTAGGCTTTACAGCTGCTAAGCCGATGTAAGCCGCTATTCCAAGACCAAGAGCCAAGTTCTTTGTAGACAACAACTCTGATGATTGCTCCTTCAGAGAAACAATCGATGCTCCGTGATCGAAGAACCGGACAGTATAAATCACCACGGTTTCGGCTGAGAGAATACAAAGGGTCAGAGAGAAAGCCTCGAGCGGATAGACAAGATGCTCATCGAGCGATTGTCCGTAGAGTGTCTTGGCTGCCAGAGGAAACACAACGTATCGGATACCTAGGACAATGTTCAGCAGGCCATACAAATCAAAGCGATAGATAAATGCGGGCACAAAGCAAACCGCGATGGTAGCCGCGCAAAGAGTAAGGACAGCGAGGCTGCAGCCTAACGCAAGTTGCGCTAGCATCAGTACGCTGATCAGCACGACGAAAACAACTGCGATTGTTCCTCGCGTCATCTGCCGATCACCCATCCCAATCTTGATGCTCAGATCTTGACGCCGTGGCGCTCTTCCATCATGACCTTGAACGCAGTCAGTCCGTTAGACCTAATGAAGTCAGTTGCTTCAAGTATCTGTGTATCGACGAGCAGTCTGTACCAGAGACCTTGCATCAAGTGGAAGACCAAGCCCGCCCGCCCGTCAAGAAACCCCAATCGCAAGAAATATCGATAGCAAAAGTAGCAGACCGCTCTATAGATCACCGGCAGCCGCGCGTAGACATTCTTTTTGGCGGCCCTCTTTACCAGTGCCTGCGCCGAGAGAACCGAGGTCGACTCCTCGAAAAACTTGAACTCCGGGTTCAGAGCGTCAATCATCTCGCGCGTCGCATATCGGTTGTGTTTATCGACCCAAAAGCCAAGCCCTTTGAGGTTGTCATCAATCAAAAGACCAGACAAATTCGCCGTTCTGCCTTCGAACAGAATTGTATGCTCGTCCATCCATCGATTTTCCACCGCTCCCTTATTTGTCCTCCAAATCTTCAGGACGAACTGAGGAGAAACTCCCCCGCCGAATCGGATCATTCTTCCGAGAAATGTCACTCTACGCTCGACGACAAACCCGTTGATCTCCGGGCTTGCCGTGGGCAGCTGGGAACGCATTTGACCGGCCAGCTCCGCATCGATGAATTCGTCGGCATCGATGCGCATAACCCAATCTGTGGCCACTGCACAGTTTTCTAACGCCCAATTGAATTGAGTTGCGTAGTTCCTGAACGGATGAGTGTATATGTCCGCTCCGCATCGCTTTGCGATGTCCACGGTCTGATCGGTCGATCCTGAGTCAACGATCACGACCCGCTCAACGTTTGATTTAAGGCTTGCGATACAACGCTCAATATGGAGTTGCTCATTGTGAGTGAGCACTATCGCGGTCACCGAAACTGTCATCGCAACAGCCTCTTGGCCGTGCTCGAGCTGCTGTTCTCACCCAAGATCGATTGATACTCCGACTCTAGTTTTCCGGCTATGTTTGACCAGTCATAGTTCTGTCTGCAGAACTCTCGGGCGCGGTTCGATAATGTTTTTCGTCGTTCGGAGTTGACGAGCAGTTGATGCAGTGCGGTTTTAAGCTCGTCTACCTTTGTATCTACTACAACGCCAGCGTCGGCTGCGGCGATTTCCGGCCAACTATTCACCTGGTTTGATATCACTGACGGCGTGCCGCAAGCCAATGCTTCAAAAAGCGCGTTTGCAAAATTTTCCGAATATGAGGGCAAGACAAACACTTCAGCGTCGGCCAAAGCCTCGAACTTTTGCGGAGACCCAAGAAACCCGGTAACCGTGCAGTCAGTAGACAGCCCGTGAACTCCGATTAGCTCTTGGACCGCGGAGAGATGTCCGTCGTCATTGCCAGCGATCACGAGATGGATGTCCGAGATCGTTTGTCTGAGCTGCGCAAATGCCGGTATTAAAAGCTCGAAGCCCTTCTTGTAATTGATACGTCCGAGAAAAAGTATCAGTCTCTTGGATGCAGCCACTCCCAGTGTATTTCGGAATCGTCCTTTTTGGGCAAGGCTTTCGATTTGCGCGATATTCAAGCCGTTCGGGACGACGAAAGCCTTTCTTCCGTATGTCCGCGGCTGGGAAATCTTGCTTTCGATTTCGGTCGTGAAATGGAAGGCGGATGCATTTCGCAAAACTCGGTTGTGAACAAGATGATCGAAAAGTGCCTTCTTTAGTGCTTTGCGGCGGAGGTGGTAGGGATCCAACGCTCCTGCCGGCCTGATGACGTAAGGCACGCCAAACTTGTGCGCCAATTGAGCGGCTCGCACCGTCGAATGGAGGTACAACGCGTGAATGTGCACAACATCGGCGCTTGGCATCAGCGATTCAAGTACGCTCGACATTTCAGGGGCATAAGCGTAAGGCGCGAAAGTTTCCTTCAAAACTGTCACAGTAACATTTTGGAGCGATCCGACATCGGCAACGCCGCCCCGATCGGTCGTAATAAGATGTACTGTGTGGCCTCGATCCGCCAACGCCTTCGACAGATTGATCGCCACGAAGGTGGGACCTCCATGCAACGGCGAAAGGGACGGAATGACTTGAAGAATGTTCATCAAAGCTACTTCTGTATCGTCGAGTAGCGAAAAAATTTCGCACCGCGCATGGACCCGAGAATCGTATCGACTCTCTTGTAGCCCTGAACCACAACATCGTTGCAGCGATACGAATTGAAATAGCAGACCTTCGCATGAATAACGCGCGGACAGTTGTTCTTAAGGCTAACGACGTGATCAAGCATATCGGAATTGCCGGTGTGAGCCCGAGCAGCCGCCTCCACGTCGAGACACGGACGCCCTAGTGCGTCTCGAATGACCGACGCTCCCGCTTGATCAGCAGGGCCTTGCAAAGTGAGGCTGGAAGACGGCGCGGTGGTAGCCGTTTGAGCGCAAGCCGATGATGAGAATTCAACGCCAGCCAGAGCGGCAACCAAAGAGCAGCAAGCCAAAATGGCTAAGATCCGTTTCATTTCCACGGCCTATCTTGGGTTTCAATACCGGGTATCTTGATTTTCACGCCATCCTTCGAAAGCCGCTTAGCAAAGCTTTCCCGGGCGACTATGTCCGTCCCTGCTAGGCTCGCCGCAAGGCGTTCGCGATGTACCCAGCCGACCGTCGTAAGGTTCAACGAAGCATCCTCAATGAAGTCAGAGTCGACCAGGGATGCGAATTCAGCAACAACGCGCTCCTGCGTTGTGCCACCTAGCATTGGCAAAGCGGCTAAGGCCAGTCGATTCCGCCGAAGTGAGATCCACCCCTCATAAGGTCCGATCATGTAGGACTGCATAAGATAGCTACTGTGATCAGTATCAAAGCCGTTGCGGGTCATCTCGATCGAGTGGAGAAGAAGCCAGAGAAATGAATCGTTAGGGCTAGTCGAAAGTGAAGCCCTAAGCTTGTTCTCAGCCTTTTCGACTTCACGATCGGCCTCATCGGGACTCTTCCGCTGTATCGCTTCTTCAGCCTTCTGCAGCCTGATGAGAGCCTCGGCGTGCAGCAGTTCCGGCTGCACGATGAACGGCGCAAAATCATTCGTGATACGAGAGAGCGCGTCGGAGAGAGCGCCGGGCCTGAAGCGCTGGTCCTCCATAATACGTGCCGCGATGGCGCGCGCCGGTGTTGTTAACCAAAAGGAGGGTAGTACTGCTAGTGACCAGAGCATTCCGCCTGCGCCAAGCAGCAGCAGTACACCCCGAAGCATAAGGCTCCCCACTATTCCACGTACCCATAGCGGGCGTAATACTTCTGGTAGTAATAGCGGCCGTGGTATGATTCGTAGCGCGCCAACGCCTTGGTATCGGCTTTGTTCAGAACAACTCCGAGCAGTTTGTCCTGGATCTCGGGCGAACCGCGCAAATTGTGCCTGACCACATCGATTTTGGTCTTGCCCCATTCCACGACGAATACGTAAGAATCGACAAAAGTTGAGGTGACGCGCACGTCGACCACCGGCGCCATCGGCGGCATGTCGAGCACCACGTAATCGAATTTCGAACGAAGCTGCGTTACTAGCGCGTACATCGCCTTCGACGCCAGGATCTCATTGGTGTGCAACAGCTTCGAGGTGGTGCCCGCTGGCAAGATTGAGAGCTTGGTCACGGGATCGACGATCAGCGCGTCCTCAAGCTGCGCCTTCTGCGCGACGACGTCGACAAGGCCAATCTTCGCATCGGGCACCAGCGCGCGTGACAGCGAGGGGTTGCGCAAATCGGCATCGACCAAGATGACGCGCGCCCCGCCATGCGCCATCAGCTGGGCGAGGTTGGTCGAGAGCGTGCTCTTGCCCTCGTTCGGCAGGGTCGAGGTGGTCGCCAGGACGCGGTTCTCGCGCACAATCGAATTGAGGTCGACCGCCACCTTCACCGAGCGGACGGCTTCTGAGAAGCGCGACAGCGGGTTGTCGACGACGTAGCGCAGAAGATCGGGGTGCGGGTTGCCCTTCCTGGCGAGCTTGCCGCCCAGCATTCTTTCGCCAAGCCGCGGCCCGGCGGACGCCGCTGCGCCGAGCGCCGGCAGGATGGCGATGCAGTTTGCGCTCAGAACCTCCTCGACCTGACCAGTGGTGCGGAATACCTTGTCGGCGAGCTCGCGCGCCAGGGCCGCGCCGAACGCCAGTATCAGGCCACCGAACAGGCTGGCGACTAGGACGAGCAGCGACTTCGGAGAACTCTTCTTGAGCGGCGTGGTCGCCGCGCTGATTACCCGTGCCTCGGTGATCGGAAAGGACTGCTGCTGCACGCTCTCCATGTAGCGCTGCAGGAAATTGTCATACATCGCCTGGTAGGACTGCGCGTTACTTTCGAGCTCGCGGAGCTGCACCTGCGCTTGGTTGGTGAGCTGCGATTCCGACACGACGTTGGCGAGGCTTGACTTGATGCTCTCCTCGCGCGTCACCGCGATGTCGTAGTCGCTTTTGTAGGATTCCTGGATGCGCTTCAGCTCATCGATGATGTTCTTCTTGATCTCGGCCATCTGCCGGCGCAGGTTGACGGCGGCGAGATGATCGGAGCCGTACTTCATCGACCAGATAGATTCTTTCGAGGCCATGTCAACATACTGGCCGCGCAGCTTGACGATTGTGTCGTTCTTCAGCGCGTCGGCGACGTTGGCGTCTGGAATGTCCTGCTTGAGAATGTCGTTGATACGGTCGAGCCGCGCCTTCGTCTCGGCGGTGGCCGCATGCGCCATGATGAGCTGGCTGTTGACCTCAGCGAGCTGCTGCTCGTTCATCAGCCGGCCGCCGGCGTCGACGATGTTGTTGGACGTCTTGAAATCAACGACCGCCCGTTGCGCGGCGGACGCCTGAGTGCGCAGCTCTTTGATGCGGTCTTGCAGCCAGACGCTGGCACGGCGGGTTGCCTGGTACTTCGCCTCGAGTTGGTCGACGATATAGGCGTCCGCGATAGCGTTGGCGATCTTGGCGGCCTTCCCTGGGTCCTTCGAGGTGTAGCCGATCTCCATGACGTAGGTAAGGCCGAGCCGCTTGACGGTGCGGCTCTTCTCGAAGCGCTCCAGCGCCTTACGGGTGAGCTCGAATTCAGACAAGGCGTGCCTATCGGAGAACAGGCCGCCAACAAAGCCGAGGACTGAGCCGAGCACGCCGCCGCCGGAGCCGGAGAACTCGGGATCCTCGATCAGATGCAGGTCGCGGATCACCGCGAGGCTAATGTTCTCGGATTTCAGGATCTCGACCTGGGTCTCCACCGACGCGGAGTCGACCGCGATGTCGCCGAGCACGGATTGCTGCTGGAACAGCTGCACCTTGCGGGTGTCGATCACCATCGAGGCGGTGGAGGTGAATTGCGGTGCAGCGGTGAAGAGATAGAGCAGCGCCAGGATCACGCAGGCCGAAACAATGGCGACCATCGTCGGGAACTGGCGCTTGATAATATCGACATAGGAGGTGAGCGTCTGGGCCGGAGAGCTTTCAACCTCGGCATAGTCGCGGTTGATCTCCGACGACGGCTTATTCACCTGCAGCATTGTGCAATTCCTGAAATCGTCCAGTGATTGGCTCTGGAGGATGGCATTGGGATGAGAAAGTCACGCGAGCAAAGGCACTCGAAAAGAACCGGCGGTTGAGGGCGAATATAACACGCAGCGAAATGCGGCTGAACTCAATTGATGCAGCGCAACGATGTGCGCACATTATAATTTGTGTGGAAGCTTAACGCCGTAAACGCGAAACGGCGCTGCAAAGCGCCGTTCCGTCGTGGAACGATCCAGCCTGGACCGCTCCTTGAAGCTCGTCTGCGCTCAGCGGCGCGGGCTGACGTTATTGGAGGCGTTGGTGATCCCGGCGGTACCTGCGGCGGAGTTCGGTGAGACGGTGTTCGCATAGTGGAATCCGCCGAAGCTCGGCGCACCGTTGTTAGCACCACCGGTGTTGCCGGGATTGCCAACCGGCCCGCCCGCGCCGGAGCTACCACCACCACCGCCGCCGCCGGTCGCGGCGATCGCGACGTCGCCGGTCGCGGCCTGATAGGCGGCGATCACGTCGGGGTTGCCGATGCCGGCGATCGCGGTCTGGATCTCAGTGGCGAAAGCCGCATCGCTCTGCGCCGCCATGCGGGCGACCTGGGCGAGGCCGCCGACGATCGCGCGCATTTGGTCCTTGGTGGTCGCGGGATCCTTCAGAAGCGCGATCAGGCCCGGGAGCGTGGTCGGATCGGAGGCGCCGAGGTCGCGCACGCGCGAGATCAGCTGCGGGCCGCCGGTCGGATATTGCTGCAACAGGCTGTTGGGCGAGGCCTTGAACTCGGTAATGACCTGGGCCGGCAGCTGGCGCTGCGGCGGATAAACGGCGGCGCTTGCGGCTGAGGTGATCGTCGCGGCGAGGGCCGCGGCGGCAGCCATGCGAAGCGCAATCTTGATAACGCTCATAAATAGACCTCCAAAAAATCAGTTGCCCCGATTTGCTTCCTCGGCCCGGGCAATGGCTTGCAGTGCAGGAACCTATCCGAAGAGAAAACGACTGTCCACTTATTCTAAAGACTTCGTAAACAGCGCAACTGCTTCAAATCTAGACACTTTTATGAAGCTGGCGCACTCGCCGCGCGGTTGTGTCAACGGTTGTCTGACCGCCCTCGCCTCGCCCGCCGGTATCGAGGGCATCCGCGGCCGAGCGGCCCTGCCGGGTCGGGAATGATTGCGCAAGGCCGGCGCCGAAAAGCGCAAAGAATGGAATGCTGTAGCCGGGCACCTGAAGCGTGAAGTCGAGGCACGAATGCAGCAGCGACAGCGTGGCGGTGGCCGCGGCAGTCAGCGGGATGATGGCATCGCGCCGCCGCCCGAACACGCCCTTGGCCAGAACGAGCAGCATGATGGCCCAGCCGACCGCGACCAAGAGCGCCATCGGG
This sequence comes from Bradyrhizobium sp. 159, assembly GCF_023073795.1. Lineage (NCBI taxonomy): Bacteria > Pseudomonadati > Pseudomonadota > Alphaproteobacteria > Hyphomicrobiales > Nitrobacteraceae > Bradyrhizobium > Bradyrhizobium sp. 159. Next base: position 81,509 of record NZ_JADPKE010000029.1, read on the forward strand.
ATGCCCACCTCGGAGGCAAGCTCCAGCGGCGTCGAATGCGCCGCATCCCAGATGCCGCGAATCGAAATGTTTGGGCTCCGATAGGGCGGGAAGGCCCATTGGAACGTGCCCATGCCGGTGCCGACCCAAGGATTGTCGGCGATGATCCGAAGCGTCGATTTCCAGGCCTCGATGCGGCCCTCATCGACCAGGCCCTGGCTGTCGAACCGGCTGGAGACGCGGCCGCCGAGCAGCTGCAGGAGGCCGAGCGCGACGGCGAGGCCCGAGCCGAGCGAGATCCAGATGCCGGTGCGCGGCGGCAGGTCTTTTCGCAGGAACAGCGTGAACGAGACGATCATCGCGAGCAGCGACAGGCCGACGCCGGCGCGCGATCCCGTCATGAACATCGCCATCAGACAGATCAGCAGGCAGCCAAGCTGCGGCAGGATTTCTCTTGGAGGGATCGTGCGCAGATCGAGCGACAGACGCCGCCATTCGATATGCCGCTCCGGCAGGCGGCGGCGGACATCTTCCAGGATCAGCAGCATCCAGATCACCGCGCAGGAGCCGAAATAGGCCGCCGCCGTGTTGCGGTTGATGAAGGTGCTGGTGACGCTGCCGAGATAGGCCGTCTTGTCCCGCCACAGGATCATGGTGGGCTCGATCAGAAACGAGAGCACGCCGTACAGCGCATAAGCCGCGCCCGAGATCGCGATCACCCACAGCAATCTTCGCGCGCGCTCGCGATCGGCGCCGACGGTGATGCCGAGCACGATGGCGAGGATGTTGGCGAGCGGGGCGCCGAGCGCGAAGAACGCCTCGTTCTTCACGATGGACGCGGACGGGGCGATCGGCACCCCCAGAAGATCCGCGGCCTGCTTCCAAATCGGCTGGAATGGCGCGAGGAAGGGATGATCGGACAGCTGCTCATGCAGCACGACGGCATAACCCGCGACGATCACGGCGATGCCGGCGAGCAGCCACAGATGCGGCGCCCGCAGCTCACGCGTCGGCGCGAAGATCACCGCGATTCCCAAGCACAGGCACCAGAACGCGATCGACAGATCGTTGGTCGAGCCGAACGGAAACGGTGCGCCCGCGGCCACGAAGAACAGGATGAAGCTCGCGGGCAGGCTCCACGACCAACGAATCCGGGACCAGCTGATGTTGGGAGGCCAAAGGCGCATCGTCGTTCTGGAGCGAGCCTTGCTTTAGCTTCTAGAGGAAACAATCGATCGGATAGATCTTCACATCAACGTTGAGGCGGCTGTTCCGGCTCTGCGCCCGGAAGGCGTAGAATAGCCCAAGATTGTCACGCCCCGGGTCGAGTTTTATTCCAGGGGTTAATTCATCCGGCGGGACTGGGACGCCGATATGCCGGCTGACGGCGGAAATCTCGATCCGTCCCTCCCCCTCGCCAAAATGGCCGCCGAGCTGGGTCACCGTCACCTTCGGCAGCCCACGCCGCTGATGACAGACCTCCTCCTCCCACAGCTTGGTCTGCTGGGCCAACGGCTTGTTGGCAACATCGGGGACGACGATGTCCGGGAACGACGGGTGCAGCATCCCGAAGAACCGGCTCTCCTTGGAATTTGCTGACAAGCGAACCGTGAACGAGAGCTCGCCCTTGGTGCCCTTCAAGCGCCGAAAGATCGGCGCATCGGGCTCGGCGGAGACAACCACGTCGATCCGGTGGCGAACACCGAGCTCTCCAGCCGCGCCGCAAGCTTCGTCAAGCAGAGCGGGGCCGGCGATGGCCACGGTCAGAAATCCCCAGGATGCCTGCGATCTAAAGCGCATGAAGCCCTCGCAACACCGCGGAATGACCGGCCGCCTTTCGGTGGTGCCCTGATCCATAACCCGAACGATACCGATTGGATCGCTCAACGAAAATGGCACCGGGACAAGACCCCGGTGCCATCGCTTTGATCGATCAAGTCGGCGTCTTACGGCGCCAGCTTGACGTTGTTGCGGAAGATCAGCGCATTGTTCGAGAGATTCACGGCATCGTTGCCGGTCGCCATGATCACGCGCAGGTAGTTCAGGAACTTGGCAACTTCGACGTTGCGCGAGTTCGAGACGTAGAGGATGTCGCCATTCTTCATCATGACCTTGGTGGCGAGGAAGAAGCCACCGGGATCGCGGAAGTTCACGTTGAAGATGACCGGGACCGTCTCTGACGTGTACTTGCTGACGTCGATGCCGAGCTGAGCTGCAACCTCGCGCGGCTCGCGGCGATAGAGATACACGGCAGCCGGATCGGCTTGGCCATCCAAAAGACCACCGGCCTTGCCGACGGCTTCGCCGAGGTTGATGCGCCAGGCATCGAAGTTGAACTCGCCGCTCTGGCCGCTGGCACCGAACGCCAGGAACTTCTGCTGCTCACGATAGACATAGATGCTGTCGTCCGGCCGAACATAAATGTTGTTCTCGGGCGCCATCACGAGATTCTCGAACGGCACGGTTGCCCGCCGTCCGCCGCGCTCCAGCATGACCCAGGTCTCGAAGCCCTGGCCCCTGATGCCGCCGGCGCGGGTGATCGCGTCAAGCACGCGATCCTTCGCACCCGCCGCGCTCGCTGGAAAACGGACTGGCGTGTTGACTTCGCCCAGCACGCTGATGAGCTGGGTACGCTGCGACGACATCGCAACGACAACCTGCGGCTCGATCGCGCGATTGGAGATCTTCTCGACGATAGCCCGCTGGATTTGCACCGCCGTAAGGCCGGCCGCCTTGACCTGGCCGGCATAAGGCACGGTAATGAACCCGTCATTGTCGACGGATTGATCAGGAATCGTTACGAAGTTACCCGGACGGACGCCGGCTTCCGCCGGGATGAACAGACCGCCTGCGGCGGCTTCGAAGATGGTAACGCTGACGACGTCGCCGACCCCGAACACGATGCTGGCCGGCGGCCGCTTGTCCGTGAACGCACCGGCGAGTCCCTTGGGCTCGTGGGTATGCAGGATCTTTACGGTAGCCGGATTGAGCGGCACCAGTTCGTAGGCCGGCGCATTTTCAGTCTGAATCTTGTTGTTGACGTCATCCGTCAGCGGACCGGAGCCGGGATTGGTCGAACACGCCCCGAGCGCTAGAGCGGCCACCAGAAACGCCGGCTTCAATAAATAAGATTTGGCAAAGCAATACATCAATCGCGCCCCTGGAGACCCCAATGAGCTTCGATTGGTACGGCGGCGCGGGCGGTGCGACAAGGGTTCCCGCGTGGTTAACGGTGCGATCGGTCGGCTAGTGTTGCGTGGGGGACACTCTTTGGGGCTTGGTTTAACCCTTTGTGACTATTTGTTGTATTTCGTGTGCCCGGTCGGCGAGCAAACCGCCCAACTCGAGGGCCCGACGTGTCAAGCGCAAGGCTTCTTGACCTCGCGGCCGTCTGCTAAGGCTGGGCCATTAAGAGTAGGAATCCCCGTGTCTGGCCTCCTTCTGATTCCGCTGCTGGCGGGTTCCCTCCTTGGCGCCGCCGATCGCTCCTGGAACCCTGCTGCCCCATGCCCTGGCAGCCCGGGGCTCTCCTGCCACGGCGCACCGGTTGTTGCGGTGGCCGCCCCTGCCCCTTCTTCCGTCTGGAAATTCACCCGGACATAAGGAGCGAAGGACGGCGAGAGCTTCGCCGCGATCATGAAGACCGCGGACACGATCCAGTCCGGATCCGGACTTCGCCGGCTTGATCGTCCGGTGTGCGCCGAAGGGCAAGATCGACGTGCTGGTGGCCTAGATCCGGCCCTTCCCGCCCCGGAGCCACCCCAAGGTGACCATTGCCGCGAGCGGCGGTGGCACCCTGACGTTTGACGCCAGCATGGCCGCCGCGGGGGCCGCCGTGCTGTTGCCTGACGAGGTCTCCGCCTTTGCCGCCGGGAAATGGCAGACCAAGCCCTCGCTGTCCGTGGTGGTGCGGGAAGGCGACAGCGAGATCAAAGGTACGGTGGCTCTCAATGGGCTGCGGGAGGCGTGTCATTCGCTGCTGGCAAATTGCAGCCAATAGGCCAAATTTAGCCATACAACTTAAGGGTCTTTTTAGGTTGGGGAACCTAGGGTCCGGAGCACGGAGAGTGTTTCGGATGACCGCGTTTTTGATTTTCAGCTTTCTCGTAGGTGCCGTGCTAGGCCAGCGCTTTCGCGTCCTGGTGCTGCTGCCGTTGAGCTTCGTCCTGATGCTCGCCGCCGTCCCAGTCGGCTTGATGTTCGATCTCAGCGTGATCGAGAGCCTGAAAGGCGCGGTGATCGCAGCGATCGCCCTGCAGGGCGGCTATCTCTTTGGTTCGGGGGCTCGCTTTGGCCTTGCTGCCGCTCGCGCCGGCCGCGTCTTCGCTCGCCCGGTCAAGGCCACCCGCTGATCGCGCCGATCATCGCTGAGACGAAGCCGCGCGCGCGATCGGTCATGTCTTAGGTGTTGGTCCGAAGCAGGCCTCTGTTTGAAAACCCACCGCCCGCTAGTATGGTGGCCTGACCGTTTCAGGATTCCCTTCGAGCGCGCCGTTTTGTCCCTCGCTTATTTTGCCCTCATCGTTTCCATCGTTTCCGCTTCCGCTCTCGAAATCGCCGGCGCCAAGTTCGGTGCGCAGCTCGGGACGATGGCCGCAGCGCTAAGCTTGCTGGCAGCTGCCTCGAGTACGCGAAAGGCCGACTATGAGCACTATGTTCGCGCGACCTCCTGGGGCCGCTGGATCCTGATCGCCATTCCGCTGTGCATCGCGGCTCAACTCGCCCCGCTTCCGCTGGGCTGGGCGCACCCGATCTGGGCCAGCGCTCACGACGTCCTGGGTGGCCGGTCGCTCGGGCCCGTCACCGCCGATGTCGGCTTGACGGTGAATTCGCTGGTGTTGGCGGTTGCGGCGATCTCGTTGCTCGGCGTCACCATCCCGGTGGTCCGTAGCCGCAGCCGTGCCGAACTGGTTCTCTTTGTGCTAAGCGGAGTAACGGCGGTCGCCGCCTTGATTTTGGATCTGCATCGGCTCTCGCCGGCGCTTGCTGCAGCCGTGCCCCATGACCTCACGATGACCTTGGCGGGCCTCGGTCTCATGCTCAATCTGGCGGTCATGCAGCTCGCGGCTGAACGGGCCGAAACCCGTCACTCGGTCCTTCGCTCGGTCACGATCGGCCTGTGCGGCCTCGTCGGGGCCCTGGCCAGCGCAGCCGCGCTCTTTGGCTTTGCGGAAACGAACAGCGCGATCGCAGCGGCCTTTGGCGTTGTGCTGATCCTGCTGATCCTCGTTATCCGCAGACTGGACCTGTCACCATTGGCCGCGAGCGCATTATCGCTGGCAGCCCTGATCGGCGCGGCGATCGTCCTGACCTTCCTCTTCGAGAAGAGCCCCGGACCAATCCTCCTGCGGATCGTTCCGGAGATGGCGACCGAGACGAAGGCCGCGCTCGAGCGCATGTTGGCCGATACACGCTGGTTCGGCGCCGGCGCCGGGACCTTTGCGGCAGTGGGCAGGATCTATCAGAGCGACGCCGGAGCTTTTTTGGCCGCACCCTCGGCGGCCATGGCCGTCTTTGCGGGGATGGGATGGATCGGCCTGACCGCCATGATGGCGGTGAGCCTGATCGCTTTCGTCCGCCTGTTCTTCGGCGCCTTGCAGCGCGGACGCGACTCGTTCTTTCCCGCGGCGGCTGCCGCCTGTGTTCTCTTTGCGCTGGTCCAGAGCTTTGCGGGTCCCGGATTGCTGCGCCCGGCGGCAATCCTGTGTCTTTCAGTGATCGTGGGACTCGGCCTGTCGCAGAGCGTCAGCCAATCCTCATCACGATAGAACGCGGGTGGTCAGACGGCGCGATCGCCGAGAGAGGCCCAGTAGTTCGGGTTCTTGGGCGACTGAATGCGGACCCAGCGATAGGGCTTCTTTGACCAGGGCATGATGTGGCCGGAAAGATTGTCCAGCACGAGATCGCCTGAGAAGGTGCGCACCACGACCACGAGGTGATGCTCGCCCCAGGTGGTCACGACCTCGCTCAACAGCACCGCGCGCGCCGGGAAGCCCTTGGCGATCAAATCATGGCGTTTTGTCACAGCGTAGTCGTTGCAGTCGCCGCTGGTCGGATGCAATAGCCACTTCTCGCCGCGCAGCCCTTCCAGATTGGCCTCGGGACGGATCGCGCTATTGACCCGCTGGTTGACCTCTTGCATTTGCGCCATGCGCTCGGCCGTGAGCTTCAAGCGACCGCCCCTGAACACGATCTGCTGCGGCCGCGGCTTGCATTCATCCTTGTACTTCAGGCAGAACATGGTGAATGCCATCGGCGCCAGCGTGGGCTGGTCGAACTTGATGTACTGGATGGCACCGCGCAACCCCAAGGGCGCGCCGACGAAAGCCGCTTCCGCTTTCTGCTGCACCCCGGCAGCAACCACGATTGCGGCCAGAACCGCCAGGAATTTTACCACTTTGCGCATGTCGCGCTCCCCGTTCTTGTTGAGGAGACGCTACGCGAGATGTCTTGAAATACGGCTCAAAGGCCGCACGATCCTTTAATCAAAATGCGGGCCAATCGGTCGGAAACAATTAAGAATACCGATGTGTGGCTTGTTCTGCTAAGAGCGGTCACGACGTTCCGCTCGTGACGCTGGATGCGATTCGACCGACCTGATGGACCTTTCCTCACGCTTTCGAAAGAAGACCAAGCCTCGGCTTCCCGATGGCGTTCGCGTCTATGCGATCGGCGATGTGCACGGCCGCGCCGATTTGCTTCAATCGCTGTTAACTGTCATCGATGCCGACCTTGCCCGCTCGGCCCCCCAACGCGCCATTCAGGTCTTTCTCGGCGACTATGTCGACCGCGGCCCGGATTCACGCGGCGTTCTTGATCTGTTGATCGCGCGCTCGAAATCTCACGAGACGGTTTGTCTGAAGGGCAATCACGAAGTCTTCCTGCTCGAGGTGCTCAAGGATCCCGCCCGCTTGCAGGAGTGGCGCCACTATGGCGGCCTCTTGACGCTGGTTTCCTACGGCATCACGCCGACCATGAATCCGTCCGCGGAGCAGCAGGTCGAACTGATCGAGCGACTGAAACGCGCGCTCCCGCCGGAGCATTTGACCTTCCTCCAGCAATTGCGCTCGTCCTTCACCTGCGGCGACTTCTTTTTCGTCCATGCCGGCGTCAAGCCGGGCGTCGCGCTCGATCGTCAGAAGGACGAGGACCTGCTCTGGATCCGCGAGGAATTCCTGAACTGCGAAGACCGCTTCGGCAAATATATCGTCCACGGTCATACGCCGGTCGGCGCGCCCGATATCCGTCCGAACCGCATCAATATCGACACCGGCGCCTACGCGACCGGAAACTTGACGCTGCTAACGATCCAAGGCGATAGTCTGCTCGCAATTTAGGCTCTGGCTGGACCTCGGTCCTCTCGTTCGCTCGCCCTCACCGGCTCGTCAATTCCATCATGAACCGCATCATCCTGCTTCGCGTCGTCGGCATCTGCACCGCAACCGCGCTGGCGCTTCACGCCGGCACGGCGTTCTACGGCGATCTCATACGGCCGAACTTTCGCGCCAGCGATTTGTTCTCGGGCGAGATCCCGCCCGGCGAGGCCAAGCTGGCGGCCGCCGGCAGCCTGGCATCTTTTTCATGGGATGGCGACCTGCTGGCGAATTACGCGGCAGCGACGGCCGCTGACGTTCTTCACCGTCCGTCAACCGAAGCGGGCGGGCGGGCCAGCGAAAACAAGGCAGCTCAAGGCGCGGTCGTAGCCGCCTTGAAAGTCTCACCGATCAGGCCTGCGCTGTGGCTCACGCTCGGCACGCTGCAGGCACAGGCCGGCGAGGCGGTAACGCCCGCAGTGAAAATGTCCTACTTGACCGGTTCGGTGCCGATCGACGTTGCCTTCTCTCGCGTCCAGATTGTCACGTCGAGCGCGGCCGCGACCGATGAAGAGATCAAGCTGCTGGCGCAATCCGACATCCGGTCGGCTCTGGCCAATCGCTCTCGTTACGAGCCACTGCTGATCGCGGCCTATGTGCAGGCAACGCGGCAAGGCAAGTCGCTGCTGCTGGAGACCACGAAAGTGACCGATCCCAAATTCAACGAGATTATGCGGCGATACTGAACCTGTATGAGCTTCGTTGCCATCGCTCCTTGGGCTGCAGCGAATTCTCAGCGCACCGATTTCGGGTTGACCGGCACAAAATCCTGATCGCGGCGCGGTTGGTTGGATCGGCCCTGGTAGACGAACATGCCCTTCTTGGTCGCGACGATGTCGCCGCGTTGCAGGCTCTCGTCGCGGAAGAGACGTTCGGTCGCGACAAGGTCCGGATCTTCCGGAATCGGCTTGTAGAGCTCCGGATGCTCCCGCCGCTCGCGCGAGACCTCCTTGGCCCGGCGCCGTGCGTCCTCGATCCGTTGCCGCCATTCCTCGCGCGAGACTTCGGGCTCGCTTGGTGGAAGAAAATCGCTGAGCGAGGGCTCCGGTTCGGTCTGAGCAAAACACAAGGCCAGGCTGGCGAGACCCAGGCCGAGCGCACCGGCAACAATTATGACCGCGCGAGACGGCGCCCCAAACCATTTTCCCTCGTGATCACGCCGACCTGTTCGCAACTTGATGACTCCAGGCAGAACGATAAGGACGACCATTGGCCATTTCGTTATCTTCAGCTCTTCAGTCTATACCTTTGCGAGTAGCAAGAAAGCCGGTTCGCGGGCAGACTTTCCACTTTAGTCCGCAGGGATTTCAGCACGTGGTTCGGGACGCCCGGCGGCAGGCCAGATCGAATATCCGCAACTCATCGATACTAGTATGAAGCTGACCGGTCGATCAGCGCCGGAGGTCACTTCGTCCTATGGTCGGAGCGCGAGAAGATCTTCTATGGCCTCGACCAGAAGCTCTTTCCTGACGCTAGCTACATCGACATCACGCAGGTTACGCAAGCGTAGGATTGATCACGCTGACCTATGCCGAGGTGCGGACCAGTCAGCAGCACCACTTCGGACTTTGGAAATGTCCGCTTCCGGGTCAGCGGAATGACGCTTAAGTCCGGCAACTTTCCCGGCGGTGCCGAAATGACGCCCGGAAGCCAATGAGGGAAGCGCAATGGCGCCGACAAATTCACCCTGCTGATCTCGGGCAAGAACCGTCACCATGCAGGAATATCGCCACTGGAGGCGAGGTGAATCCCCGACAGCGGCTATGACGCCTTCCTTTGAGAAAGGGGATCATTCAGAGCAGCCGAGCAAATCGGTGTCACAGGCCTGGAGCGAGTGAGCCCCTTGAGATCGACGCCTCAGTAACGCTCCATTTGGATGCTCATTGACAGGCGACAGCCGAAGGCCGGCCGATGCCTGGAAGAACACTCGAAGAACAGCTTGACCGAATTTGCCGCGAAATCGACTTGTACATAGAAGCAGACAGGTCGGAGAGATATCGCTTCGAGCGAGAGTCTCTTCTGTGGACTGCCTCAGACCGCATCGAGTGGCAAGAAACTCGAACTGGCAACACTCAACGCTTGCGCGAACTGATTGAAGAGCGTGACATTCTGCTCAAACAGCTCCGCAGCCGCGTATAGATATTAATCGAAGGAACCTATCATTTGATCGGAGGGCGCTCACCGGAAGGCAAGAGCTGAGAACGAGACCGGAACTGGCCAATGCGTCGCCATGCCCTTCAATGGCACCTTTGTCTGCATTCGGCGTCTCGCTTCCCAACGGCCCCTTACTGCCGACGAGGCAACCTCTTACCCGGTCCGAGCGCCTGTGAGGCTTCCTATTGGCCTTTTGGAAAGAGCTAAGGCTCAATCTCTCCAACTGGACAACACAGGGCGAGCTTTCCGCTCCCCAGCCGAGCCGCCAACACAATTACCGCCTGCTCGACTCGCTGCCCCGAGTTCTGTTCCCGTAATAGGGCCGGGCAGAGCCGCTCGTCACGGGGGGCTCGATTCGGCTCGGAATATTTCGCGTCGCCGTGGAGGGCGACGGCTGCGGTGGGTTGACGATGATCACATTGCGATTGGGCGTCGACGGATCGTTGACGCCCTGGGCCCAGGCGGCGGCCGGCACGACAAGCGCGAATATGATCAAGACTAAGCGTTTCATGTGCGACATCTCCCGAGCAGGAACGTCAGGGAGGCGAACACCGTTCCTTCACGGTTGCTTGCGTTGCCTTTACCGAGGCACGGCAATCAGCTTGCCATCCCTCCAGACGCCTTGGGCCGCCCTTCCGGCAGGAAGGCTCCCCGTCACATTTCGGACCGCGGTGGGCCGGGACGCGGCTTGGGTAGTTTGCGCCTTTTTCGTAGGCGTTGTGATGATGCTGGAACTGGTGGTGTTGGCCTGATCTTTGATCCCTTGCGCCGAAGCGGGCTGAACCAGGAGGGCCAAGAAAGTGATTGCCGTCAAAACGCCGCGCATGGTCAAACACCGGAAAAGATGAGCTCGGCGAAATGTCACAGGTTTTTGCCCAAAAGCAAGCTCTTCGAGACGATCGCGCAGGACCTTTGCAGGCCGGATCATGAGCACGATCCACCGCCGCACAGGCATGCGAATGAAAAGGCCTAGCGAAACAGCCCTATCCGGGTTAGTTGATCGGCCTTGATGACCGAGCCCGGCGACACTGCAGCCAACGCCCCGGGGGCGACCGAGATCAAGGCCGGATTTGTCCGCCTGCTATCAGGCCGGATCCGCGAAATCTCCGACGATCCCCGGCAGATGCGGGATGTCGTTTACGAGTTGGCCCGTATCAAGCTCCTGGAACAATTCACCCACGCCGACGCGCAGGAAGCGCGAGCGCTCCAGCAAGTCCTCGAACGCGCCATCGGGGAGGTCGAACGGTCCTTTGAGCAAAGCGCGACGTCCTCACCGGCAAAGACTGCCGCTGCGCCCGCGCCCAATTCTCCGCCAGTCAACCTCCCCGTTCCTCCGCCCATTCCGACGCCGCCGGCTTTGGCTTCACCGGCCGCCTTGAACGCTGCGGAGGCGCCAAGCCGTCCCGCGGCTCCGGCAACCAAACGGCGCGCGGCCTTGAATTCTCTCGTTCGATTGACCGCCATCCTCCTGCTCATTGCGGGCGCCGGGATCGCGGCTGCCTATTGGCCACGGCTGCTGCCTGAGCGCACCCCGAAAAGCTCGGAAACTCAGCCGACCGCCATCCCGACTCCCTCAATGGGAGATACCGGTGAACGGACGCCGGAAAGCCCAAAGGAGCCGGCGCAAGCTGCGCAACCCTCGATGCCCTTGCCGACGACCTTCGGCGTTTACGCCTTGAGCGAAGGCCAGCTGCATGAGCTCAAGCCGGTGCCTGGAAAGATTCCGGACCGTCGCGTGGCGATTTCGGCAGCCATCAACACGCCGAGCGCGACCATATTGACGGACGGCGACGTCAAATTCATCGTGTTCAGGCCCGACGGGGGTGTCGACGCAAGCGGGACCGAAGTTCGGGTGGTCGCGAAAGTCTCCCGGGCGATGGGCGTCGATGCCACGGGGAAAGCCGCCATGGTCAGCGCCGGCGATTCCTGGGTCATTCGCAGCATGTCCTACCCCTACAAGGTGGGTCCGGTCGACGACCAGCCGAGAATGCTATTGCTCCAACCGGAGCAAGACGGCTTTACGCTCGCCCCCGGCCGCTACGTCGTGGTGATCAAGGGCATGGGCTACGACTTCACGGTGGCCGGAACGGTCACTGATCCCAATCAATGCGTCGAACGCATCAATGCAACGAACGGCGCGTTCTACTCGCCCTGCCCGCCGCCCCGACGCCAGCCGTAGCCGCCTTGTTCTTATTTGGCCGGCTTGTTGTCCTTTGGCGCGTCCGCCGGCATGTCGTCGACCTTGCCGTTGTTGGCGACGCATTTTTGGAAGTATTCGCGCTTCTCCTTAGCCGTTCCCTTGGCGCTCCCCGCCGCGGGGTTGCCGATTTGTCTGGGCGGAAAGGCCTTGGCCAGCGCCGCATCGCATGCGCGCGCCACCTCGGCAGTGATGGCCGAAGCCGTCGCCGGCGCGGCCAGTGTCAAAGCACCTGCCAGTCCAATCAACGTCCGCAAATTCTTGACCGGCACCTCGTCGCTCCTTCAATTCGTGGATGCTTGCCGGGACCATAGCAAAAAGGATCGCAGCACCAAACGGCAAAGCGGTGCCGAATTGTCACGCGGCCCTACCTGCTCGGCGCAGGACTATGCATGTGAGAGTGTTTCCCCTGGGGCTATCCTTCGAGACGCCCGCTTTGGGCGGGCTCCTCAGGGTGAGGACGGAGCGCGCGCAAGCAGTTTTAAACGGGCACCGACGCCGATTATCTGGTTCACCTCTGCCTACGGGAGAGGTGCCCTCCTCGGCTCGCACCGATTCAACCAAAGCTCATCTCGCTTTAGCTGTTGAGCTGCGGCGGCTTGAAATCCGGAAAGCGCGTGAGCATTGCGGTCTTGACGAACTTCAAGTGAGCAATGCTGCTTGCCAATTCCTTGAGCCGTCGCTGGCCATTCGAGATGTCGGCCGCGAAGAGATCCTGATGATAATTGTCGAGCGGCTCTCGCTCGAGATATTCATCGGTGCCATTTCCGAAGGTGACGGACGCACGCGCGAGGGCATCATCAACACGCCGGTTGAGGCCGGCCTGCTCCCTCTCCGCCTCCTGCAATGCTGTTTCAATCGCCGCCAGGACGGCACCGATCCGCACGCGGTCGGTCTCCGCATCACGCTCGACAGAGCGCGCCTTAAAACCCTTGGTCTCGCGGCGGGAGCCGAGAAGATTGTGTGCGCGCGCTCTCAGGAACAGCTGAAACATTTGGGCCATCCCACATTCGAGATCAGGCGGCTACCATCGGTCAGACATAGTTAACAAAGCCTAAATCTTGCGCCCGCTCCGCCTGGCTTTGTTCGATCCATGCCCGCCAGGCTCGTTCGTGCCTGGAATAGAGCTCAAGCCAGCGAAATTCGGCCGCGGCGGCGGCTGCTTCGCTCACGCAAATCTCCGACGCGAATTGCACCTTATTGTTCGGTGAAAGATCCAGCGCTTCGAACTCCGCAGTTTCCTGCAGCGAAAGGCCGATCAGGACACGACGCCCTTGGGCGTCGACGAAATACCTACGGGGCGCATTGCGCCTTTGATCAATCATCTCGAATGGCCCTCATCCATGATCCAAGGCCCTGGAAGGTCTTTCAGCCGACGATCAAAGCTACGAACAAACGCGACCAAAATGAGGACGCAAGTCGCGCCCAGCAACACAATCAAATACGCCATCTACGCCTACCCTGCGAGGCGCGAAAAATCGAGATGACTAAACTCTCGCCATGAACTGATCCGTCTTAAGTTGCCTTTCCGAAGCGCTCAAGGACCGCGCCACGTTAACCTAACTGCACATGGTTATTCGACGTTGCCACAACATCAACTCCAACCGAAACGTCGCGCCCGTGGTGTTGCCATCACGATGGACGCTCGCTTTGCCTGACTCTCATCGAGGCCGGCGTGTAGGGCGCATACAGACGATATCGCGCTGATCGCTTGCGCGAGCGCCACGCCCGCACACCATAGCCGCAGCAAAAGCCAGCTGCAAAAATCGACATCAAAACCAGAATTGCAAGCATGTGGAATGTTCCCAGTTTTCGGAACGCTCCTCCCGGTCCATTTCAACGTGATGTCATGACGACTTCAAGATCATCGGCGCTGAAACTTTTGTCAGACGAACATGAAGTTTGTGCAACGTGGTGCTCGGAGTTTGGTCGTCGCGGGAAAACCTAGGCCGGGCGGATGACGAAATCTCTCATTGTTCAAGAGCGACATCCTGCTGGCGATGCTAACCCCTGTTCACCTCGGCAAGCAGCCTGAGCCACGCGCACCGGTGATCGAGCGTGCCTGTACTCTGCGTGATGACGTCGCTTCCGACACATTTTTCGCACGCCGCTGCTGGCGATTGCACACCGACGAAACATCCGTGGTTATACGGAGCGTCATGCACCAACTTCATCCCGGTAAGGTTGAGCAGTTAGCTTAATCCGCGTTGGTTGTTGCGAAGTCTCGCATTTCGCTTATCCATCTTCGCACCGGGTTCCCCCAAGCCCGGCCCCACCCAAGCAAAGCCGTCGAGCGAACATGGGTCGCTTGGCGGCTTTGTCCTTATGTCGACGAGAGGATCATTTCGGTTATGGCTCGCAAGCCCTGGTCGTTCAAGGAAGACCGCCGGCTCATGGAGCTGGCCAAGTCTTCGGCTTCGCTGGAAGAGGCCGCGAAAGTTCTCCGACGCTCGCCTGATGCGATCAAGCGCATGGCGTTGCGACTCGGTCTTTCGTTGAAGTCGAAGTCGGACAAGAAGTCCTAGCAGCGGAAGCGCGGCAGCGCTCGCCTTGCGCCTCGCAGCCGACCTCCCGCGCTGCGGTGCACGCGAACGACGTCACCGACGAGCCCAGCAGGTCATCCCATCCTCCACAGCGCCGCAACACGCCTTCGACGCAGCCACAGCTTCATCCCGGCGGGCGGAACCGAACCAACGCTCGGATGTTGATGCCAGACTTCACAGCGAGGCCTGGCAGTGCTCAACTTGGCCATTTCCGCGATGTTGATTTGGCTGGCGATCAATATCGCCTTCGTGGTGCTTCGGCTCCGGACCCCCCGCCATCCGGCCACGTCCCACACCCACAGGCCCAGCCCACCTTGTCCCGACGTGATTCCTCTGCGCCATCGCCTCAGGCGGTGAGCGGCGATAGACGCCCGAGGGTCCGTTCGGCTCGTTCATACCTAAAGCGCGATGAGATCAGGATGAATCGTCATCGCGCTGAGGTTATTGTTTGAGCATGATCTTTTCGGAAAACCGCTTCGCACTTTTCCGGATCACGCCTTAGTTGTTGGTCTTCTTCTGGGAGCCCATCCCAGGGCTGGTCCCGTAATTGGGCGTCCCCGTTCCTTTGAACGCGCCACCCATGCTGTCCGAACCGGAATTCGTCCCAGTGCCGCTGCGGGTCGCCGAAGTGGGCTGCGTGCCCGATGGCCTGTCTTTGGTTCCCTGTGCCGAGGCCGCAGAGCTCCCGGCAATTAGCGCCAGGAGAAGGATGCTTAACGTCCTGATCATACTGCTCAACTTTCCATGCTCGTTCTAATGCTTGCGCCGCGAGATCATCGGCCAGCCATCACTCCGGTCGGCCCGACCGCGCCGGTCCGCCCGTTAAACCCTATCTTAGCCCCCGCTGGCTAGGATCAATTCTCCAAGCCTTGCCTCATTTCGCCTGACCCGGATGAAACGACCACGACCGAATCTCCCGTTTGCGGCGCTCGTGCTTGCGAGCACGATGGCGTTCGCTTTGTGCGGCCATTTCGCCGTGCAGGCCGTCATTCGCCACCAGCAGGCGCATCAGCTGAACGAGTTGACCGAGGTCGTTCTGCGGCGCTCCGAATTGGCGGTCGATTTTGCCGCGGCCAGCCTGGACGAACTCCCAAAACGCAATCTCGCCAGCTGCGAGCCCGCGGCGTTGCAAGCCATCCGCCTCCACGTCTACCAGCGCTCGGCGATCAAGGACGTCCGGCTCGTCAAGCCGGATGGCTCGGTGATCTGCTCGGCCTATTCCGAGACGCTCGAGTTCGACAAGGGATGGGCGGATCGCCATGACATGCTGCCCTCGCGCGACAAGGCGCTGTCGCTGTTCCGCGTGGAGCAATTCGGCGGGGACGCCCTAGGCGTGCTCAGGGACATCAATGACAGCTCCGCCCTTATCGCCATTGTCGGCATCAATGCCAGCCTGTTCGACATCATGCCCGCCGAGCTGCGCGCGCACAGCGAGGTGATCCTCACCTTGAGCAATGGCGAGAAGCTCGGCGAATTCCTACTCGATGCCGACAGGCCCCTGGTGAGACCAATCAGCTTCGAGAGGCATTCCACGCACTTGCCGCTTCATGCCACGATCCGGCTCGAGCACGCGGTGCTCTCGAGCTGGAACAGCGAGGCTTATTGGCCGGCGCTCGCAGTCGCACTTGGCCTTGGCACACTCTTCGGCATCCTGCTGGCACGCAGCCGCCGGATGGAAGGGCCGGTCGCCGATCTCGATCGCGGACTGGCAGCTGGCGAATTCAAGCCATACTACCAACCCATTTTCGACCTCAGGGCGGGCCGGATCACAGGCTGCGAGGTTTTGGCGCGCTGGGTGCGCCGAGACGGCTCGGTCGTCCCGCCGATGAACTTCATTCCGCTCGCCGAATCCAGTGGACGCATCCAGGCGATGACCTGGCAGATCCTGAGATCGGCGCTGTCCGACCTGCAGCCAATGCTGAGGGCGGACAAAACCTTCAAGCTGTCCCTGAATGTCGTGCCCAAGCAGCTGCTGAGTGCCGGCTTCGTCGAAACGCTGCGTCGCACGGTCCTGACGGCCAGGGTCTCCGCGCGCCAAATCGTGGTCGAAGTCACCGAGCGCGACGAGCTCGACGATCTTGCGCGCGCCGCGGCGGTTGTCGCCGAGCTGCGAGACCATGGCTTCCGCGTCGCCATCGACGACGTCGGCGTCGGCCACAGCGGACTGTCCCGATTGAAAGGCCTCGGCGCCGACACGATCAAGATCGACAAGTTCTTCGTGGACACGATCACCGTGGACGCGTCGACGACGATGATCGTGGAGATGCTGGTGGCGCTCGCGAGGGACCTCCATATGAGCGTGGTCGCGGAAGGCATTGAGACGGAGGAGCAGCTCCGCGCGCTGGTCGCATCCGGCGTGGAAGAGGGCCAGGGCTATCTCGTGGCGCCTCCGCTTCCGTTCGCCAAGTTTAGTGAGCTCGTCGAGTGCCGGCGCGCGGCGCAATCAGGCGCGGCGGTGTCAGACGACACGGCTTTGGTGGCGTAACCGCGGCGCGAGCTTTTAACGATATTTTCTGCTTTCGAGGCAGACCGGCAACCGACCGGCTATGCTGGCGCCATGCGCAGAACCCATCTCATTGCAGCCGCGAGCATCTGCCTTGCCCTCATCGTCTACGCCACGCTGGCGAAGCTGGCAGGAAGACCCGCGCTCTTGGGCCATCACGAGGCGTACTGGGTCGTCGTGATCGAGCGCTTCAGTGCCTATGGGCTGCTCGGCTTCCTTCTTTCCTTCTTGCTGCCAGGACGGCTCGGTTTGGCTTGCTCGCTCGTCATCGCGGTCGCGATGGGGCTGGAGCTGATGCAAGCGTTCATACCCGATCGGGATCCGGGCTTTCTCGACGTGCTCCAGAAGGCGGCAGGAGGCACTGTCGGCGTCATGCTCGCCCAGATGATCCTGACGTTCTTGCCCAGACCGCCGTCCTGAAGCCACCGGTATCGCAGCAAGATGACCGTTCGGACGTACAACCGGTCCTTACTTCATCATCTGGCCGCGCAATTCACCGCCCGGGTTCGCGGCCGTATGGATGTTTGCGTACCATTTTCCGGCCAGTAGATCTGCCGCCTGCGCGTCGGTGAGCGTGGCACTGCCTTGGATTGGGCTTTGCACTGTCTTGAACGGCAAGACGATGCCGGCGTTCTTGCCGGCTTCGCCTGGGCCATGGAAATGCGCGCCCATTGCCGCTCCCGTAAGCCCGGCATAGGTGACGCTGTAAGTCAGAACTTTCGTTTCAGTGTCGTAGCTTGCC
Organism: Bradyrhizobium sp. 159; assembly: GCF_023073795.1. NCBI lineage: Bacteria > Pseudomonadati > Pseudomonadota > Alphaproteobacteria > Hyphomicrobiales > Nitrobacteraceae > Bradyrhizobium > Bradyrhizobium sp. 159. The sequence goes on from NZ_JADPKE010000029.1 coordinate 99,000, forward strand.
TCGGCCTTGCCTGACCCGGTTGAGCTGTTCGGGGGCACTTCATTGCTTCCCTTGAGCTCGGCTTGCAGCTTCACGACTTCCGCGTTTGCCGTGCCGCTCGTCGCAATGACGCTTCCAACGAGCGCGAGCATCCCCAACAGTGCCACCGACGGCCGACACCCGGCTTTGCTCATGCATCCCTCCTGCGGACTTCGCGACCCATCGGCAGTGAACACCGACGACAGCCGGAAATTCCGCCACAGAGCTTATGCTGATTCGGGACGAACGCGGGAATTAGCCTTCGGCGTGGGCCGGAACACGCGGAGGCTCAGGCCGCTCCACGCCTGTTGTGGTGCTGGGTGGGAGCCAGCAGTTCGGCCATCTGCCGATGGGTGTTGTGCAGCGCCTCAATGGCGCAATCCAGATCGAAATCCGCCTCACGAACGGCTGCAAAGAACTTGGCCGTCAGCGCCAGATCGAGTTTGACGCGCGTCGTCCCGTCGCGACTCTTGCGGCGATCGAGCGACAAATGGATGGCACGCTCCCTGGCCTCCATTGTGCCGCAGCCGCAAAGCGCACCGAGCTCGTCGTATGTCATCCAGATTTGAGGCATGTTCTTCCACCACACTTGATCGGCCGCGAGACTAGTTCTCGCGTCTAAAGGCAGGGTTGCTGCAGCGCGGCCGCGGTGTGATTTCGAAACAATAGTGTCAATGCAATGCTAATGATCGCGGCGGCCACCCGTGGAGCTGCGCGGATGATCGTCGATTTGGCTTTCACCTGGGCGGGCCCGCCGTGAACGGATGCCGCGGCCGGGAACGGCTGTCGGACCCCTTGGGCAGCTTGTCGGCATTGAGCTTCACGACCGCGCTCCTGATATCGGCAGCCGGGGCATCTTCCTGACTGTAGATCAGCGTCGCCTCGAATTTCACGTCAGGCGCTTGCTTCGCCGTTCCGGAGCAGGTCGCCATAGCGCCGCTGAAGACGCCGGAGAGATAGACTTCGACCTCGTCACGCCCGAACACGGTCGGCGGCCCGTCGGCATGCCGGCGCGTGGTCAGAACGGCCGTGAAACGCTGGTCGTCATCGAATTGATAGGAGCCGCCATAGGTGAAGAAGCTGTCACTGCCCGAAATCCGGCCCTGGGCCAGATGCACGATACCGGTGCCTTGCGCTTGTGCGGTTCTGAACCACGCCGCGTATTTGCCTTCTTTCAGCATGGGAACATCCGTCGTGATTTTCACCCGTATTTGCAACGAACTTGTGGGGCGCGACAATGGCTGGCGCGGCGAGCATTCCGCCACGGTTAACACGCTGCCAAGTCAATCGATCAAATTCCTGCGGGCCGCGAGGCGAAGCCGGCAGCGACGTCAAAACAGTTCTAAGCCATCGTGCCCATGGCTTGATACCCGGTCGCCGATTTGAACCTGTTCCCGATAAAGTGCACCAATATCAAAGAGTGATTCTGGTCACACTTGCCTGGGCGCCCCGCTGCTAAGCATCGGACCGGGACGGGGACCGGTAGAGCATCGTCGAATTGGATGAGAATTCCCATGAAAAGCCTGATCGGCGCCCTTGTCGGCGCGTTCTGTATTGCGGCCCCCGCTCTGGCGGAGACCCCGGCCGCGATTGTCGAGGATGTGCAAGGCAAGGTCGACGGCGTCGAGTTCATGGATTATGTGGCGCCGGGCAAGATCATCAAGCTCGGGCCCAAGACCAGCGTTACCCTCAGCTATCTCAAATCCTGCTTGCGCGAAACAATCAGCGAAGGCGTCGTCCTGGTCGGCACCGAGCAGAGCACCGTACAGCTTGGCGACGTTCAGCGCGCCAAGGTGCCCTGCGATACCAAGGCGGCGCAGCTCTCCGAACGCGAGGCCAACCAGAGTGCCGCGACCACGTTCCGGACCGTGCGGTCCGATGCCAAGGGGGCTCCGTCCAAGCTGCCGACGATCTATGGCGTCGCGCCGCTGGTCCAGGCCAAGAGCGGCAGCACGCTCGTGATCGAGCGCACCGACGGCAAGGAGCCCACGATCAGCGTGCCGCTCAAGAACGACGTCATGATCCGCGGCAAATTCTATGACTTTGCCAGGGCCGGAAAGTCACTGACCCCGGGCGGCAGCTATCTCGCCATTCTCGGCGCCAAGCGTTACGCCTTCCAAGTCGACGCCGGCGCCACGGCATCGCCTACCCCGGTTATCGGCCGCCTGCTGCGGCTCGAATAGACGGACCTAGCGAGGCCGCGATGCGGCGGATTGGCAGGCGGGACATCGTTGCGGCGATCCTGATTGCGCTCCTCGCGGGCGCGATCGTCACGTCTCCGCCGCTTCAGACGCTGCAAGGCCTGTCGCTCGACATCCTCACCGCGCTGCGCGGCAAGCTGACCGGTGAGCGCCGCGATCCTGCAATGTCGCCAGTCGTTGTAGTCGCGATCGATGCGGAAACCTACGACACGCCGCCCTTCAAGGGATCGCCGACGCAAACCTGGACGCGTGAGATTGGACGGATGCTCGGCAGCATCACCGAGGGCGGCGCCAAGGTCATCGGCTTTGACGTCATCTTTCCGAGCTCGATCGAGCAGTCCGAGATTCCCTTCGGCGACGCGCCGCTCGGCACCCGCATGAAGGGTTTTGATCGGGACTATCTGATCGCCCTGCGGCAAATCTCCGACGGCGGCAAACTGGTGCTCGGCGAAATCCTGAACAACGACCACCCGGAAGTGCCGTATCGCGCACAGCAAGTGGCCGTGCGCAACACCATCCGCGCGCTCAATGTCCACACTGACCCCGACGACGTGATCCGGCGCATGCCATTGAGCTTTGCCATCGAGGGCAAGCCTGTCCCCGCGATGGCGGTCGAGCTGGCTGCGCGTGCGCTTGGCGCAAAGCCTGAGATTGCGCCGTCCGGCGCGACCGAGTTGTCCGGCTATGCGATCCCGAGCGCGATGCCGAATACAATCACACTCAACTTTCGCGGGCTGGGACGCGACGTTCCGACCTTCTCCTTCGCCGACCTGCGCGCCTGCGTCGAGAAGGGCGATCGCGATTTCTTTCGCCGCGCCTTCGACGGCAAGGTCGTGCTGCTCGGCACGGTCCTCAATTTCGAGGACCGTAAGCTCACCTCGCTGCGCCTGTCTGGCGGATATGACGGCACGCCGGCGGCGCGATGCGCCCTGCCCGCGCCGGAGCGTAGCGCGCAACGCCCCCGCAGCGATGTCGCCGGCGTCTTCGTGCACGCCACCGTCGTTCGCAACTTGATCGAACGCGACGCCGTGACCGAGCTCGGCTTTCCCGCGCGGAGCATTCTCACGATCCTGTTCGCGCTCGTCATCGCTTGCGCGGCCTGCGTGCTTGCACCGAGCGGCGCCCTGATCGCCTGGCTCGGCCTCACCGCCGTTTACGCCGCCATGGCTGTCGGTGCGTTCGTTCGCGCACTGGCACTGCCGCTGACCGAGCCTGCGCTCGCAAGTCTTGCCGCGCTCGCGATGATGATCGGCTACCGCTTCGTGCTGGCTGATCGCGACGAGCGCTTCCTGCGCAAGAGCTTTGCGTTCTATCTCGCGCCTGAAGTGATCGACACCATGGTTGCATCCGGCAAGATGCCGGCGCTCGGCGGCGAGATGCGCAACGTCACCATGTTCTTCTCCGACCTCAGCGGCTTCTCCTCGATCGCGGAGACGATGACACCTGGCGAGCTGGTGACCCTGATGAACGAATATCTGTCCGCCATGACCGACATCATCGAGGGCCATGGCGGCTACGTCGACAAATATATCGGCGATTCCATCGTCGCCATGTTCGGCGCCCCGGCCGACGACGTTGCACATGCGCGCAATGCGGTGCGTGCCGCGCTGAAATGCCACGAGAAACTCGCAGAGCTCAACGCCAACAATGCCGCCTTTGCGGGCCACGGCCTGTCGCATCGTATCGGCCTCAACAGCGGCGAAGCCGTGGTCGGCAACATCGGCTCGCGCCGCCGCTTCAACTATACCGTGATGAGCGACACCGTGAACGTTGCCTCGCGGCTCGAGGGCGCTAACAAATATTACGGCACCGCGATCATGGCGTCCGAAACCACGATGGCGCAGACCGGTGACACCTTCGCCTGGCGCGAGCTCGATGCGATCAGGGTGTTGGGACGCGGCGAGGCGGTCAGGGTGTTCGAGCCGCTGGCGGAGAGAGGCGCGGAGAGCGCCGAGCAGGCGAAGGTGGCCGCGGCGTATGCGGAAGGGTTGGCCTGCTGGCGGGCCAGGGATTTTGTGAACGCGGCCGAAGCGTTCGAGAGCGCGGCGAAGATCGATCTACCGTCATCAATGTTCGCCAAACGCGCCAGAATGCTAATCGCGAATCCGCCCGCGTCGGATTGGAGACCGGTCAATATGCTGGAGGGGAAGTAGCAGTTGATCGCCTCCCTCCAGGGCAGGGTAAACGCGTGCCACCCTAAACCGGCAGCTCCGGGAGGCGCGCATGGGGAGGAAGTCTGACGACCTCGGCCTTTGTTGGCCGGCACGGCCACTTACGTTCGTATATGGTGTCCTATCCTTTGAATAGAGGCCGTTTACCTCAGTACAATTGAGTACGGAATGCTCGCGCCTTAGCGTGACTGCATTCGGCGCCCTGGCGCTGGTGGCATGAAACCTCCCTGACCTTGGCGCAAGACGGCCACCCCTGTCCGGTCGTCTGCGCCGCTTTTTTCAGCAAGCCATCGCCAGATTTTTGCGAGACTGGAGATTTGTGCACAATGTCTTCTCTTGAGAAGATCGCACTCTTTATCGATGGCTCCAATCTGTATGCCACCTCCAAAGCGCTCGGCTTCGACATCGATTTCAGGCGGTTGCTCAGCGAATTTCAAAGCCGAGGTGCACTGTTGCGTGCCCTTTACTACACGACCGTCATCGAGGATCAGGAGTTTTCGTCAATCCGCCCGTTGATCGATTGGCTCGATTATAATGGGTACACCGTCATCACCAAGCTCGCCAAGGAGTTCGTCGACGCCACCACCGGCCGCCGCAAGGTGAAGGGCTGCATGGATGTCGAGCTCGCCGTGAGTGCGATGGAGCTCGCCGAACACGTCGATCAGATCGTATTGTTCTCGGGCGATGGGGACTTTCGTTCCCTCGTGGAAGCCCTGCAACGCGGCGGTGTCCGCGTGACGGTCGTCTCCACGCTCTCCACTCAGCCGCCCATGGTCGCCGACGACCTGCGCCGACAGGCGGACGTATTCCTCGATTTGGCAGACCTGAAACCAAAAGTGGGGCGCGATCCCGCCGACCGGCCCCGCGAGCTTCGGCAGCGACCGCAATTCCTCGCGCGCGGATCGATCGATCGGGGCGATCGGGTGGAATGATCCTGGGACGGCCGCCGGCACCGTCGAGCACCCTGCCTTCCAGCGTGATGCGTTCGCCCTTGGTGCTCGGCGTCACCAGGACGTCCAAAAGTTCTTCTTGAAGACGTCGAAGCTGGCCATCGCCCGCACGCGAAGGTTGGCCGGCTGCCGATGTTCATGGCGAGCCAGCTCCAGACTGTCGCGGCGACGGCTGCCGCTTGAGCCGGCCCTACCCCACGAAAACCTGATTCCCGCCAAACCCACTGGTTGCGCAAGGGGAGCCACGCTAAAATCGCGCCATGACAGTGACCGACATTGCGAGCCGAACCTACAATCACAGCTGGCGGCTGGATCCCATCATCCGCAGCCTGCTCGATACCGATTTCTACAAGCTGTTGATGTTACAGATGATTCGGGAGGATTACCCGAATCAGCAGGTGACGTTTTCGGTCATCAACCGCTCGCGCCATGTGCGTCTCGCCGAGATCATCGACGAGGGCGAGCTGCGCGCCCAGCTCGACCATGCCCGCACCATCCGCTTCACCAAGAAGGAGCTGATCTGGCTTGCCGGTAACACCTTCTACGGCAAGACCCACATGTTCTCGGCGGACTTCATCCGCTGGCTGGCCGAATTCCGCCTGCCCGAATACGAGCTGCGCAAGGTCGACGGCCAGTACGAGCTGCATTTCCACGGCCCCTGGACCCACACCACGATGTGGGAGATTCCGGCACTCGCGATCCTCAACGAGCTGCGCTCGCGCGCAGCGATGAAGGGCCGCGGCCGCTTCGAGCTCGACGTGCTCTACGCCCGCGCCAAGGCCAAGCTGTGGACCAAGGTGGAGCGGCTGCGCAAGCTGGAGAACCTCCGGCTGTCCGACTTCGGCACCCGCCGCCGTCACGGCTTCCTCTGGCAGCGCTGGTGTGTAGAAGCGGTGAAGGAAGGCCTCGGCTCGTCCTTCATCGGCACCTCCAACGTGCTGCTCGCGATGGACAACGATCTCGAAGCCATCGGCACCAACGCGCATGAGCTGCCGATGGTCGCGGCCGCGCTCGCCAGGGACGACGAGGAATTGCGCTGGGCGCCCTATCGCATCCTCGACCAGTGGCGCCAGACCTATGGCGGCAACCTCCTGATTGCGCTGCCCGACGCCTTTGGCACGAAAGCTTTCCTGCGCGATGCGCCGGAATGGGTCGCCGACTGGACCGGCTTCCGCCCCGACAGCGCGCCGCCGATCCAGGCCGGCGAAGAGATCATCGCGTGGTGGAAGAAGATGGGCCGCAATCCCAAGGACAAGCTGCTCGTCTTCTCCGACGCGATGGACGTCGGCTCGATCGAGGAGACCTATCACCACTTCGCTGGCCGTGTGCGGCTCTCGTTCGGCTGGGGCACTAACCTTACCAACGACTTCGTCGGCTGCACGCCGGACGGCTCGTTCAATCTCGATCCGATCTCGCTGGTCTGCAAGGTTTCGTCCGTCGACGGACATCCGGCCGTCAAGCTCTCCGACAATCCGGAGAAAGCGACCGGCCTGCCCTCGGAGATCGAGCGTTACCTGCGCGTGTTCGGCGATGCCGGACGCGTGCGCAAGCCGGTGCTGGTCTAGCAGCGGACCAGGCTTCTTTCGATCCGGTAAACCGCGCACGATGAATATGAGGCTTTGGTTCGCCGATGCCGCGCCAGTTCCGATTGACCAGTATTTGACGCGATCTGCGCGCATCCACTTCACAGCGCCTTCACCCTGGATGCAGTCGCTCGCGTTTTCAGGTCGAGTTAAGCAACATTCTGCTCTACTTCCCGTTGCAGGCCCAACGCTCCGCTGGGATCGTTGATCGATTTGGGGAACGCAGGGTGTTTCGTAGAACAGCGACGTCGACGAAGGGACACAGTCTCCTTCACGTCATCAAGCTTGTCTCGCCTTTCGTCATGGTCGTCGTGCTCCAGGCGGCAATCGCAGGATTCAGCCTCGAGGTGATGTCCTCGGTCCGCGCCTATGTCGCCGGCGAAGCGTTGTGGTCGCGCTCGCAGAAGAATGCCGTTTACTTCCTCAATCGCTATCTGCATTCGGGCGAGGCCAGCCAGTTCGCGCAATATCGGGCCGCGCTCGCCGTTCCCATTGGCGACCAATTCGCGCGCTGGGCGCTCGAACGCGATCCGGTCGACGTCGAGGTTGCCCGCATCGGCTTTCTGCAGGGCGGCAACCATCCCGATGACGTTCCGGGACTGATCTGGCTGTATCGCTACTTCAACCGTGTCAGTTTCCTCCATGAAGCCATCCGGGAGTGGGCTGCCACCGATCCCATGCTGCTGGAGCTCAGCGTGTTCGGCGAGGTCATCCGGTCCGAGTTGGAGAACGGCCCCATTCAAAACGACGGTCGCCTGCAATTCCTGTCGTCGCGGCTCTCGGAGCTCAATACCCAATTCACGGTGCATGCCAAGCGGTTCTCCACTGTCCTCGGTGAAGGCTCTCGTGCCATCAAGGTGACGCTGACGTGCATCAACATCGTCACCGCCGCGACGCTGATCCTGCTCCTGATCTGGCATACGCGGCGGCTGGTGCTGCAACGGCAGGCATTCGAGGAGGCCTTGCACGCCGAGAAAGAGCGCCTGGCCTGGCAGGCGTCGCACGACTGGCTGACCGGCCTGTCCAACCGCCGCGCCTTCGAGGCGAGCCTGCAGAGCGAGTTGGACAATGCCGCCGCGGGTCCGCTGGGACTGATCCTGCTCGACCTCGACCAGTTCAAGAGTGTCAACGATACCTGCGGTCACCTCGCCGGCGACCGCCTGCTCTGCCAGGTCTCGCGCCTCCTGCAACAGGACCGGCATGCCCATGATCTGGTGGCCCGGCTCGGAGGTGACGAATTCGGCCTGATCCTGCCGCGGTGCCCGCCCTCGAATGCCGTCGATATCGCCGAACGGCTGCGTCGATCGTTCGAGCTGTTCAATTTCGCCTGGGACGACCGTTGCTTTGCGGTGACCGCCAGCATCGGCGTCGCCTGCATCACCGACCGCAACACCACGCTCGAGGATGCGATGCGGCGCGCGGATGCCGCCTGCTACCGTGCCAAAGAGAAGGGACGCAACCGGGTTCAGGTCGACGGCGTAAGGCCGGATGTCGTCGTCGCGGCAGCCCGGCCGCGCGAAGCGGCGCGCGCTTGACGCTGCCCGCGCCGTCACCGTCGAGGCAAAATTCCAAGGCCGGCGAGATGGGCGTCGAGGAACTGCTCGATCTGCTGACGCAGCATCTGCGGCGGCACGGCCACCATGCGCTCCTCGAGGCCGAGCGAGATGATTCCATGCACGGCCGAAAACAGCGTACGCGACAAAAGCGCGATCTCCACGTCATTCGCATCCGGCAATAGCCGCACCAGCGGTGGATGCATCAGCGCGAAGGCGTCCATGACCATCTGAAGGATGTCGTCCGGATAAGGGCGATCGTCCTCCATCCGATGCTCGAACAACGAGCGCAGCAAATTGGCGTGCTCAGCAAAGAAGTCGAGATAGGTCGCGGCAAGGCCATAGAGCTGACGGACGGGATCGTTGGCAGGAACTCCGCGGAGCCGCGCTGTGAGCGCCTGAACCGTCTCCCGATTGACGGTCAGGATCACCCCATCGAAGTCGCCGAACTCGTTATAGACGCTGCCGACCGAGCAACCGGCGGGTTCCGCGACATCACGGACCTTCAATGATTTCAGCCCCTTAGCTGAAATGATGCCCCGGGCGATCTCCACGATCTGGAGCCGTCGCCCACTTTTTTTCTGCCCGCGCAGTGATTTTTCTTGAACATTGTTCATTTTGAGGCTACCCATGTGAACATTGTTCAAATTAGCCCGGAGACCTGCAAAATGCAAACCCTCGCTTTTGATATCGCCGCCACCTTCGTCGATGACGCCGCAGCTCTCGTGACCGGCTTTGGCCACGCCCTGCTGCGGTTCGCCATGACTCCGATCGATCGCGTCGCAAATGCCTGCGACATCGCCGGCGTGCTTACTGAGCGGCGCGCGACCTTCCGGATGTGGCGGGCCAACCGTGCCCGTGGGCGTCTCGAGGGCCGCCGGTTCAGCCTGCTCGGCCGCCTCTCGCCCTTTCGCCACCTCTCCCATCTCACCTGAGACAGGCACAGCCGGCACGTTCCGATCGGCTCGAATGCAAGATCGGGTTGCAACGAAGGACTCACCATCTCCGGACATTGGCGGTCGATCTGGCGGACTTCGGCGATGCGGTTCAGCTTTTCCTCAGAACCGGCGCGATATCCGGCAAGCGCGGCCATCTCGCCCGAACTGCGGTCGCGCTCAGATATTTGCGAACCTAACGAGACCACTTGGAGACCAACAGGATCGGAAGAATCGAGGCGACGAAGCAGGCCGGCAACCGTCGTCGCCCTGCAATCACTCATCCCATACCCTTCCGGTCGTGACGCTTAACCGACAACGTAAATCTCAGGCTGCCTTTCCAAAACAGGACTAGTCATGATCAGGGAATTGATGTCGTCACGCCGCTTCGCGCCGCTCTTCTGGGCGCAATTCTTCTCGGCGCTCAATGACAACGTGCTCAAGAACGCACTCGTCATCATCCTGCTTTACAGTGCCGCGACCGGCCATGGCGATGCTCTGGTGACGATCGCAGGCGCCGTCTTCATCTTCCCCTATTTCATCCTGTCCGGGCTCGGTGGCCAGCTCGCCGACAAATACGTCAAATCCGTCGTCGCAAGGCGGCTCAAATTCGCCGAGATCTTCGCCGCTTGCTTTGCGGCCGCCGGCTTCTTCCTGCACTCAGTGCCGCTGCTGTTCGCAGCGCTCGCGCTGTTCGGCATCATCGCCGCCATGTTCGGTCCGGTGAAATACGCCATGTTGCCGGACCAGCTCGAGCTCGGCGAGCTCGCGACCGGCAACGCACTGGTCGAAGGCGCAACCTTCATGGCCATCCTGCTCGGCACCGTCGCCGGCGGCCAGTTCGTGGCCGGCTCCGCGCATATGGGGTGGGTCGCGTCGGCCGTGGTCGTGCTGGCCCTGTTGTCCTGGGCCTTCGCCTCCCGCATTCCGGCGACCACGCCGTCTGCGCCCGATCTGCCCGTCACCGCCAATCCCTGGACCTCGACGCTCAGCCTGCTTAGGACCCTGCACGCAGACCATCGGCTGTGGGACGGCACCGTGATCGTCTCCTGGTTCTGGCTCGTCGGCGCCATCGTGCTGTCGCTGCTGCCGGCGCTGGTCAAGGACGTCGTGGGCGGCACCGAGGGCGTGGTGACGCTGTGTCTTGCGATCTTCGCGATCGGCATCGCCGTCGGCTCGCTGTTCGCCGCCAGCCTCAGCCACGTTCGCCCGAACCTCGCTCTCGTGCCGATCGGCGCCATCATCATGGGATGTTCTGGCCTCGATCTCGCCTGGGCTATCGGCGTGACCACCAGGGGTCAGGACATCACCGCGGCCGGTTTCGCAACCTCGTTCGCGGGCTTGCGCATGATGATCGACTTCGTCGCTTTTGCATTCGGCGGTGGCTTGTTTGTCGTTCCCTCATTTGCGGCTGTTCAGGCCTGGTCGGCGCCGTCCGAGCGCGCCCGCATCATCGCCGCCGGCAACGTGCTGCAGGCGGCCTTCATGGTGGTCGGCTCGCTGTTCGTCGCGCTGTTGCAGGCGGCCGGCCTCCATGTCGGCTGGATCTTCTTCGGCCTCGGAGTCGCGAGCTTCGGCGCGGTGTGGTTCGTGCTGACCAAGTGGGGCAAGGAGGGCGTGCGCGACTTCGGCGGACTGCTGTTCCGCGCGCTGTTCCGCACCGAAATTCGCGGGCTCGAAAACCTGCCGCCGTCAGGCACGCGCATGCTGATCGCGCCCAACCATGTCAGTCTGATCGACGGTCCGCTGCTGCACGCCGTGCTGCCGATCGACGCGAGTTTCGCGGTGGATACCGGCATCTCGAAGGCCTGGTGGGCCAAGCCGTTCCTGCGCGTGGTCAAGCACTACACCATGGATCCAACCAAGCCACTGGCTGCGCGCGACCTGATCAAGCTCGTCGCCGCCGGTGAGCCGGTCGTGATCTTCCCGGAAGGACGCATCACCGTCTCGGGCTCGCTGATGAAGGTCTATGACGGCACCGCGATGATCGCTGACAAGGCCGACGCGGTGGTCGTGCCCGTCCGCATCGAGGGCGCGCAGCGCTCGCATCTCAGCTATCTCAATAGCAGCCAGATCAAGCGCTCCTGGTTTCCGCGGGTGACGGTCACCATCCTGCCGCCGGTCAAGCTTCCGGTCGACCCGTCGCTGAAGGGCAAGGCGCGCCGCAACGCCGCCGGCAGCGCGCTCCAGGACGTGATGATCGATGCTCTCGTGAAGAACGCGATGCTCGATCAGACGCTGTTCGAGGCGCTCGGCCACGCCTATCGCGACCGCGACACCGGCAAGGTCATCGTCGAAGACGCGCTCGGCACCAAGCTGACCTATCGCAAGCTGATTCTCGGCGCGCAGGTCTTGAGCCGCAAGCTCGAGGCAGGCACCGCCGCCGGCGAGAATGTCGGCGTGCTGCTGCCGAACTCGGCAGGCGTCGCCGTTGTCTTCATGGCGTTGCAAAGCATCGGCCGGGTGCCTGCGATGCTCAACTTCTCCGCCGGCCCGGTCAATGTGCTCGCCGCCATGAAGGCGGCGCAGGTCAAGACCGTGCTGACGTCGAAAGCCTTCATCGACAAGGGCAAGCTCGACAAATTGATGGCGGCGATCTCCGCAGAGGCGCGAATCATCTATCTCGAGGATGTCCGCGCCTCGATTGGCGTGGCCGACAAGATCCAGGGCCTGCTCGCAAGCACCGCGCCGCGCGTCACCCGCCAGGCCAACGATCCGGCCGTCGTGCTGTTCACGTCGGGCTCGGAAGGAACGCCCAAGGGCGTGGTGCTGTCCCATCGCAACATCCTCGCCAACGCGGCGCAGGCGTTGGCGCGGGTCGACGCCAACGCCAACGACAAGGTGTTCAACGTGCTGCCGGTGTTCCACTCCTTCGGGTTGACTGGCGGAATGATGATGCCGTTGCTGGCGGGCATTCCGATCTACATGTACCCCTCGCCGCTGCATTACCGGATCGTGCCCGAACTGATCTACCAGACCGGCGCCACCATCCTGTTCGGCACCGACACGTTCCTCACCGGCTATGCACGCTCGGCGCACGCCTACGACTTCCGCACCCTGCGCCTCGTGATCGCCGGCGCCGAAGCGGTCAAGGACCGGACGCGTCAGGTGTTCATGGAGCGCTACGGCATCCGCATCCTCGAAGGCTATGGCGTCACCGAGACTGCGCCGGTGCTGGCGATGAACACGCCGATGGCCAACCGTCCGGGCACCGTCGGCCGCCTGTCGCCGCTGATGGAAAGCCGGCTCGATCCGGTCCCCGGCATCGAGGACGGCGGTCGCCTCTCGGTGCGCGGACCGAACGTGATGCTCGGATATTTGCGGGCTGAAAATCCCGGCGTGCTCGAGCCGCTGGCAGAAGGCTGGCACGACACCGGCGACATCGTTTCGATCGACGCGGCCGGCTTCATCACCATCAAAGGCCGCGCCAAGCGCTTTGCCAAGATCGCGGGCGAAATGGTCTCGCTGTCGGCGGTCGAGAGCATCGCGACGACGCTGTGGCCGCAGGCCGCATCGGTCGCCGTCTCGATCCCGGACCAGCGCAAAGGCGAGCGCATCGTGCTGCTGACGACGGAGAAGAACGCCGAGCGCAGCGCGATGCAGGCCCAGGCCAAGGCGCTCGGAGCGTCCGAGCTGACCGTTCCCGCGGCGATCATGGTGGTCGACAAGGTGCCGCTGCTCGGCACCGGCAAGACCGACTATGTCACGGCAACAACAATGGCCCGCGAGCAAGCGTCGGCACCGGAGCGCGAGGTGGCGTGACGACCGATCGGGGCAAGCCTCTCAAGCGCTGGCTTCGCTACGCCGCTCCTGTGCGTAACGCACCAGCGCCGCGAAGCGATAGATGCCGTGCACGAACTTGCCATAGGGCATGGTGATGAACAGCGCGAACACCGCGCCGAGATGCAGCGCCAGCAGCGGCCCCATCGCAGAGGTCTCGCGCAGGAGCAGGAGGGCCATGCCCGTAAGACCCGTCAGGAACAGCATGGCGATGAAGCCCACGTCCATGCCGTAGCGGCTCTCGTCGAGCAACGCTGGATCGCGGCGCATCTTGGCGGCGAAGAGCCCGATCGGCCCAATGATCAGGCCGATGCCGCCGAGCGTGCCGAGCACGACAGGCAGGTCCCACCACGGATAAGGCGCCTCCCGGCCGAGCACATAATGATACAGCGTGGCGACGGACGTCGCCGCAAAGCACAGCAGGAAGCCGTAGAAGGTCAGGTGGTGATAGAGCTTGCGCCGATCGGTCGGCTTGTCGTCTTCGTTGTAGCAGCCGACGCCGCCGCCATGGAGGTAACGCAGCTCGCCGGCATCGCGGATCGCTTGAAAAATCGAACCGCCGTCGGCGCGGCCGCCAATCGGCGGACCGATGTCACGCCAGAAGGCGCGCACGCTCAATACGAGCGCGAGGATCGCATAAAGCAAGGCAGCGCTGAACAGCGCGGCCATCGCGTTATGGGGCATCAGCCTGTAGAACGCGCCGGGTCCGGTGTGCACGCCGAACAGCACGCTGCGGTCGTTCCAAATGGCGAAGCCGAGGATGAAGGCGGCCATGCTGACCGCGGCGATGATGCTGATGACCAGCCCGTTGCGGGCAAATGTCCCTGATAGCGCCTGCGGCCAGGCATAGGCTGCGTAGGACTCGGCGCGCGCAATTGCCAGCGTCTTCGGAACGTTGACGTTGAATTCGTGCGGCGGCGAGAACTGGCAGTCGACATAGCAGGCGCCGCAGCCATGGCAGAGATTGGCGAGATAATTGAGGTCGCCGTCGGAGAAGGCGCGCCGCATCTCCATGGCCGGAAACACCGCGCACAGACCCTCGCAATAGCGGCAGGAATTGCAGACCGTCATCAGACGGTCGGCTTCGTCCAAAATCCTAGTTCCGTGCATGTTTCGCCGCTTCCCGTCCTGCGATCCGCCCGAACACGCTGCCGATGGTCATGCCCATGCCGGCGGCATAACCCTTGCCGAGCACGTTGCCGGCCATGATCTCGCCGGCCGCGAACATGTTGGCCGACGGCCTGCCGTCAGCCATCAGCATCCGCGCCTCCTTGTTCACGCGCGTGCCGAGATAGGTGAAGGTGATGCCGGGCCGCACCGGATAGGCCAGATAAGGCGGCGTCTCGATCCGGCGCGCCCAATGGGTTTTCTGCGGCGTGATGCCTTCAGTGCGGCAATCATCGAGGATGGTGTGATCGAAGGTGCCGGGCTGCACGGCGGCGTTGAATTCGGTGATCGTCTTCTCCAGCGCGGCCGGATCGAGATCTAACTTGCCGGCGAGCTCGGTCACCGTCTGCCCGGCGATAGGCGGAAACAGCGTCGGCATGAAGCTCGTGACCACGGTCGAGTCGAAGATGATGTAGGCGATTTGGTCGGGCTGCGCCGCGACCAGCCGGCCCCAGATCGCGTAGCGCTTCGGCCAGATGTCCTCGCCTTCATCGTAAAAGCGCTGCGCATGCTTGTTGACGACGATACCGAACACGACGGAGTCATGGCGGGTGATGATGCCGCCGTCGAATTTCGGCGCACGGGCGTCGATCGCGACCGCATGGCACTGTGTGGGATCGCCGACTTCCTGCACACCCTTATCGAGCAGCATCTTCAGGATCGAGCCGCGGTTATAGGGCGTGCCCCGGATCAGGAAATTGTCGGCGGCCTCGCCCCAATATTGCTTCAGCCATTCGATGTTGGCCTCGAACCCGCCGGCCGCCGCCACCAGCGAGGTCGCGCGGATCTCGGTCTCGCCGTTGACCGGCCGCTTGAGGCGGGCGGCGAGAAACATGCCATGCTCGATAACCAGGTCGATGACTTCGGCATCATACTCGACCTCGACGCCGAGCTGCTCGGCGGTGAGATAGAGCGCATTCAGCATCGCTCGCCCGCCGCCGAGGAAGAACGAGTTGGTGCGGCCGAGGCTCAGCGTGCCGCCGAGGGAGGGCTGCCAGCGCACGCCCTGCTCGACGATCCAGTTCAGAATGTCCTTGGACTCCCGGATCATGTGACGGGCCAGCACCTCGTCGGTCTGCCCGCCGGTGACGCGCAGCAGGTCCTCCCAGAACTCCTCCTCGGTGTAGGGGCCGGTCAGGATTTCGGTCGCGGCATCATGGGTGCAGCGCATGTTGCGGGTGTGACGGGTGTTGCCGCCGCGATAGAATTTTGGCGCCCCCTCGAGCACCAGCACCGACGCCCCACTGCGGCGCGCGGCGATCGCTGCGCACAGAGCGGCATTGCCGCCGCCGATCACCAGCACATCATACTTGCTGCCCATACCGTCTGCCCGATGGCACGCCAGATTAGAGACAATCCGCCGTCAGCGGCCATGTCCAAGCACGACCGATGTTGCGTACCTTTGTATACAAAGATATACATAAGGGACGCAAGCGGCGCGTCTTGCATGGGCAGGATGCGCATCGAGGAACAATGGCCAAACGCCCGGCAAGGACAGGCGGAACGATCGCGCGCGGCGGTGGTGTCGCGCTGGGCGAAGCGGTGTTCCGTTCGCTCTGCGAGGCGCTTCAGGCCGGCAGCTACCGTGCCGGCGACCGCCTGCGCGAGGAAGAGGTCGCGCAGCGGCTGAAGGTCAGCCGCACCCCGGTTCGCGAAGCCCTGGGACGCCTCGCGGCACGCGGCTTCGTCGAGCCGGCCGGCGGCCGCGGGCTGATCGTGCGCAATCTCGACATATCCGAGGTGCTCGAGCTCTACGCCATGCGCGAGATCATGGAAGGCGCCGCTGCGCGCCTAGCCGCCGAACACGCCTCCGCCACGGAGATCGACGCGCTCCGCGATATCGAGCAAGCCTTTGTCGAGACCTCCGCGAGCCACGCTGCCGAGCTGGCGCGGCTCAACCGCGCCTTCCACGAGGCAATCTGCCGCGCCGCGCGCAACCGCTACCTCGACAATGCGTCGCGCGAATTGCAGGACTGGATCGCCCTGCTCGGACTGACCACCTTCACCGTGACAGGCCGCCCCAAGACAAGCCACGGCGAGCACCAGGCCATCATCGGCGCTATCGCTGCCCGCGACGGCGGCAAGGCCGAGCAGCTCGCGCGCGCCCATATCCGCGAGGCGCTGCGCTGCCGGCTCAAGCTGCTGCAGAAGCAATAGGCGCGAGGCGCCTCAGGCAATCACATCCGCGACGACTGCTGTCAGAACGTCGCGCACATCAGCCGGCCTCACCCGCAGCTGCAAGCCGCGCTGGCCGCCATTGAGATAGACCTGGTCATGCACGAGCGCGCTCCGCTCGAGCACAGTGCGCACCGCCTTCCGCTGCCCGAACGGACTGATACCACCAACCTTGAAGCCGGTCAGGCGCTCGGCCTCTGACGGCTTCATCATCTGCGCCGACTTGCCGCCCGCAGCGATGGCGAGCTTCTTCATGGAGACTTCCTGGTTGGACGGGACGATCACGCAGACCGGCTTGCCGTCAACCACCGCCATCAGCGTCTTCAACACGCGCGCCGGGTCTTCACCGAGCGCGGAGGCGGCCTGGAGCCCGATGCTCTCGGCGTCGGGATCGTAGTCGTAAGTGTGGAGGGTGAAGGCAACTCCGGCGGATTCAAGCGCCCGCGTGGCTGGGGTGGCTTTGGACATCAGTCGCATTTACCACCGTCATTGCGAGGAGCGAAGCGTTGTGGGGGAGCCGTGACCACACGTTCGCTGTCATCGCCCGGCTTGCCGTCTTCGCTAAAGCTTCGCCGGCCGAGCACCATTGGGGGCCCGGCGTAGCTTTGCGGAGACGGGACCGGGTGATCCAGTACTCCGAGACGGCTGTGATCAAACCGATGGGCGGCGGCGTACTGGATGCCCCGCCTTCGCTGAGCATGACACTGATTTGGGAGCAGCCCGAGCGATCGTATCGCGGCTTTCCCCTACTCCGCAGCGTCCCGCATTTCCACGCGTTCGGCCCTGGCCGCGCAGAACTTGAATTCCGGGATCTTGCCGAAGGGATCGAGCGCCGGGTTGGTCAACAGGTTCGCCGCCGCCTCTGCGTAGCAGAACGGCATGAACACCATGTTCTCCGGCACGTCGCGGTCGGAGCGCACTTTGACCTCGACGGCGCCGCGGCGGGTCTCCAGGCGAATGAAGTCGCCCGGCGCGAGCCTCTTCTTGCGCATGTCCTTCGGCGACATGAACGCGACCGCCTCGGGCTCGATCTGGTCGAGCACCTGCGCGCGGCGCGTCATCGAGCCGGTGTGCCAGTGCTCGAGCACGCGGCCCGTCGACAGCACCATCGGATATTCGGCGTCGGGCAGCTCGTCCGGCGGAATGACCTTGGCCGGCACGATCTTGCCGCGGCCGCTCGCGGTCGGGAAGCCCGTGGTGAAGATGATCTCGTTGCCGGGCTTGTCGGGAGAGTCGGCCGGATAGGTGACTGCGCCTTCGCGCACTAGCCGTTCCCAGGTGATGTTCTTCAGCGACGGCATCAGCTCCGCCATCTCGGTGTAGACGTCGCCGGGGCCGGTGTAATTCCACGGCAGCCCCATGCGCTTGCCGATCTCCTGGATGATCCAGAGATCCTGCCGCGCATCGCCGGGCGGCTTGATCACCTGGCGCGCGAGCTGCACGCGACGGTCGGTGTTGGTGAAGGAGCCGTCCTTCTCGGCGAAGGCCGAGGCCGGCAGGATCACGTCGGCGTGGAACGCTGTCTCGGTAACGAAGAGATCCTGCACCACGAGATGATCGAGCATGGCCAGCGCGTGGCGTGCGTGCTGGAGGTCGGGATCGGACATCGCGGGGTTCTCGCCCTCGATGTACATGCCCTTGATCTCGCCGGCGTGGATGGCATTCATGATCTCGACCACGGTCAGGCCGCGGACGGGGTCGAGATCCTGTTGCCACAGCTTCTCGAAAGCGCCGCGCATGTCGTCGCGTCCGACCGGCTGGTAGTCCGGCAGGAACATCGGGATCAGGCCGGCATCGGAGGCGCCCTGCACGTTGTTCTGGCCGCGCAGCGGATGCAGGCCGGTCCCGGGACGGCCGACCTGCCCGGTGATCAGCGCCAGCGCAATCAGGCAGCGCGCATTGTCGGTGCCATGGACGTGCTGGCTGATACCCATGCCCCAGAAGATGATCGACGATTTTGCGCGCGCATAGGTCCGCGCGACCTCGCGCAAGGTCTGCGCCGGGACGCCGCAGATCGGCTCCATCTTCTCCGGCGTGAACTCCTTGATCTTCTCCTTGAGCTCGTCAAAGCCTTCGGTATAGCCGGCGATGTATTGGTCGTCGGTCAAGCCTTCGGTGATGATCGTGTTGATCATCGCATTCAGCATGGCGACGTCGGAGCCCGGCTTGAACTGCAGATGCTTGGTCGCATGACGCGACAGCGACTGCCGGCGCGGATCCATCACGAACAGTTTTGCACCGTTCTGCTTGACCGCGTTCTTGATGAAGGTCGCCGCGACCGGATGGTTCACGGTGGGATTTGCGCCGATCACGACGATGACCTCGGCATCCATGGCTGCGGAGAACGGCGCCGACACCGCGCCCGAGCTCAGGCCTTCGAACAGCGCTGCCACGGACGAGGCATGACACAGACGGGTGCAGTGATCGACGTTGTTCGAACCGAAGCCGGTACGCACCAGCTTCTGGAACAGATAGGCCTCTTCGTTCGAACCCTTGGCCGAGCCGAAGCCCGCCAGCGCCTTCGCGCCCTTCTCATCGCGGATCTTGACCAGACCCTTGGCCGCGATGTCGAGCGCTTCGTCCCAGCTCGCTTCGCGGAAATGGGTGAAGGGATTGGCCGGGTCGACCTGGTCGTTGGCATCCTTCTTCGCATTCGGCAGCCGCACCAGCGGCTTGGTCAGGCGGTGCGGATGGTGGATGTAGTCGAAGCCGAAGCGGCCCTTGACGCAGAGGCGGTTGTGATTGGCGGGGCCGTCGCGGCCCTCCGCGTAGATCACCTTCTCGTCCTTGACCTCGTAGGTCACTTGGCAGCCGACGCCGCAGAACGGGCAGAGGGAATCCACCTTCCTGTCGGCATAGGTGACGCGCGTTTGCTTGTCGTCGAGCATCACGGCCGGCATCAACGCGCCGGTCGGGCAGGCCTGCACGCATTCACCGCAGGCGACGCAGGTCGATTCCCCCATGGGATCGTCGAAGTCGAACACGATCTTGGCGCCGGCATTGCGGTAGGCCATGCCGATGACGTCGTTGACCTGGACCTCGCGGCAGGCACGCACGCACAGGCCGCACTGGATGCAGGCGTCGAGATTGACGCGCATCGCCGGATGGCTCGCGTCGGTCGCCCAGCGCTCGGCAGCGGGGAAGCGGCTCTCGGTGACACCCGTCGTCTCGGCCCAATGCCAGAACTTGGAATCCGGATCGTGCGAGGTCTCACGCGCCGGCTGGTCGGCGACGAGCAGCTCCATCACCATTTTTTGCGCAGCGACGGCGCGCGCGCTTTCGGTCTTCACCTTCATGCCGACCGACGGCGTGCGCTTGCAGGACGCCGCGAGCACGCGCTCGCCCTCGATCTCGACCATGCAGGCACGGCAATTGCCGTCGGGGCGATAGTCGGGAGCCGGCGAATAACAGAGGTGCGGGATCTCGCGGCCCTGGCGCTGGGCCACCTGCCAGATCGTCTCGCCGGGTTTCGCTTCGACCTGCTTGCCGTCGAGCTCGAACGTAATCTTGGTCATTCGGCCGCTTCCTTGAACTCGTCAGGGAAATATTTGATTACCGAGGACAGCGGATTCGATGCCGCCTGTCCGAGCCCGCAGATCGAGGCGTCGCGCATCGCCTGGCTCAATTCTTCCAGCAAGGCCCGGTTCCAGACCGGCTTCTGCATCAGCAGCGCAGCCTTCTGGGTTCCGACGCGGCACGGCGTGCACTGACCGCAGCTCTCGTCCTCGAAGAACTTCATCAGGTTTAGTGCCGCTGCGCGCACGCTGTCCTTGTGCGACAGGATCACGATCGCGGCGGAGCCGATGAAGCAGCCGTATTTCTCCAGCGTGCCGAAATCGAGCGGGATGTCGTCCATCGACGCCGGCAGGATGCCGCCCGACGCGCCGCCCGGGAGGTACGCGTAGAATTGATGGCCGTCGGCCATGCCGCCGCAATATTCATCGATCAGCTCGCGCACGGTGATGCCCGCAGGCGCGAGCTTCATGCCGGGATTCTTGACGCGGCCCGAGACCGAGAAGCTGCGCAGGCCATGCCGCTCATGGCGGCCATTGCCCTTCCACCAGTCGGCTCCCTTCTCGACGATGTCGCGCACCCACCACAACGTCTCGATGTTGTTGATCAGCGTCGGCAGGCCGAACAGGCCGACTTGGAAGGGATAAGGCGGCTTGTGCCTGGGCAGGCCGCGCTTGCCTTCGATGCTCTCCAGCAGTGAGGATTCCTCGCCGCAGATATAGGCACCGGCGCCGCGGCGCATATGCAGCGTCGGACCGCCCGGCGGGAGCTTGGCGATCTCGCGCTCCAGGATCTCGCGTGAGGCCGGATATTCGTCGCGCAGATAGATGTAGACGTCGGAGGCTTGCACCACATGCGCGCCGATCAGCATGCCCTCGATGAAGCGATGCGGATCGGTTTCGAGATAGTAGCGGTCCTTGAACGTGCCGGGCTCGCCTTCGTCGCCGTTGATCGCCATCAAGCGCGGGCCGGGTTCGCCCAGCACCGCACGCCATTTGCGCCCCGTCGGGAAGCCGGCGCCACCGAGACCGCGGAGCGAAGCGTCATCGAGCGCCTTCAGCAGGTTGTCCTTCGGTAATTCGCCGGAGCGGAGGCGATTGAGCAGCTTGTAGCCGCCGCCGGCAACATAGGCGTCGTAATCGACATATTTCGGCAGATGCGCGTGAGTGTCGCCGGCCTTCGCGGCCGCCATGACATTGGCGACGGTCGCGTGGTCGACGAAGTTGTGGCCGACCTCAGCGGCAGGCGCCGTATCGCAACGGCCGACGCAGGGCGCGCGTACCACGCGAATGCCGGGACCCGATGCGCTCTGCAAATCTTGCAGCAGCTTCTCGCCGCCGAGCATCGCGCAGGTCAGCGAATCGCAGACGCGGATCGTCAGCGGGTCGATGTCAGGCTCACCTTCTTTCACCACGTCGAAATGCGCGTAAAAGGTCGCGGTCTCGAACACCTCGGCAAAGGCGAGCTTCATCTCGTCGGCGAGCGCGGCGAGATGCGCGGCCGAAATCTGGTGGTACTTGTCCTGGATCAGGTGCAGATGTTCGATCAGCAGGTCGCGCCGCCGCGGCCTGTCGCCGAGCAGCTGCTCGATTTCGTGCGCGGCCGTGGGGTCGACCTGTCTTCCCTTAGAGGTCGCCTTGGCTCGCTTCCGGCCCTCGCCGGGATGTTCGAACGAGCGGACCTGTTGCACGTCGTGGCTCATCGCTGCGTCTCGTAGCCCTTCTTGGAATATATCCAATCCTAGTCCCTGGCATACCAGATGCCAAGAGAATTCTTGCGCTCAAATAAGCATTTAAGGGCATGCGGCCAATAAGGCCGCATGCCCTGCACGCCACGAAGAGGTTTGCGCGATCAGAGGATCTTAACCGCGCTCTCGAGCGTCTTGTAGACACCCCACGCCAGCGGAACGCAGACGAAGAGCCAGAACAGTGCTGCCTTGACATCGAGGCCGCCGGTGCCGATTCCGAACGAGCCGGTCTGCACGGTGGCGGCGCCCGCATTCGCCGCCTGCAATTTGGCGACGTCGGCCTCGCTCATGTACCATTTCGGATCGACCGGCTTGACCAAGTAGTTGCAGATGATGCCAGCGATCAGCATCGCACAAAGAATGTACATAGTGGTGTTGTAGAGCTGGTCGCGCGGAACGCCCGCCGCGAGTTGGAACTCGCGAATGTAGTTCACCACGACCGGGCCGATGATGCCTGCGGTGGACCACGCCGTCAGGAGCCGGCCGTGAATGGCGCCGACGAACTGGGTACCGAACATGTCGGCGAGATAGGCCGGCACGGTCGCGAATCCACCGCCATACATCGACAGGATGATACCGAAGCCGAGCACGAAGAGCAGCTTCGAGCCCATCGCCGCAAAGGTCGGCGCCAGCGCGTAGAGAACGATGCCGAGAATAAAGAACGTGTAGTAGGTGTTCTTGCGGCCGATCGTGTCCGACAGCGTTGCCCAGAAGAAGCGGCCGCCGATGTTGAACAGCGATAGCAGGCCGGCGAAGCCCGCCGCAATTCCAGCGATAACCGTCTTCTGCTCGACCGAGAGCTGACCAAAGGTAAGCTCCGGATGTCCGATCAGCTTGCCAGCAAAGATTTCCTGGAGCATCGGAGAGGCCATTCCGATCACGCCGATGCCCGCCGACACGTTCAGACACAGCACCCACCAGATCAGCCAGAACTGCGGCGTCTTGTGCGCGTTGTTGAGATGGACATGATGCTCGGAGATCATCGTCTTCTTCTCGCTCGGCGGCGTCCACCCTTCAGGCTTCCAGCCAGCCGGCGTCACGCGATAAGCGAAAGCGCCGATGGTCATGAAGATGAAATAGACGACGGCCATGACGACGAAGGCCTGCCATACACCGACATCGGTCGAGGTCTTGAAGTAGTTGATCAGGAGGTTGGCAAATGGCGCGCCGATCATGGCGCCGCCGCCGAAACCCATGATTGCCATACCGGTCGCCATGCCGCGGCGGTCGGGAAACCATTTGATCAGCGTCGACACCGGCGAGATGTAACCGAGACCAAGACCTATGCCGCCGATCACGCCGGAGCCCAGCCACATGATCCAGAGCTGGTGGGTATAGATGCCGATCGCGCCAAGCAGCAGGCCACCGCACCAGCATAGCGCAGCAACGAAGCCTGCTTTGCGCGGACCGACCCGCTCCAGCCAGCCGCCCCAAACAGCGGCGGCAACGCCGAGCACGACGAAGAACAGGGTGAACATCCATCCCAGACTCGCAACCTTCCAGTCGCAGGTGGTGGTGAAGAGCTCTTGCCACAGCGACATATCCGGACAGGCTTTCGGCGCCGTGATGCCGATGGCTCGGGAAAGCGGCAGCCAGAACACTGAGAAGCCATAGGCCATGCCGATGCAGAGATGAATGCACAGCGCCGCCGGCGGCACCAGCCAGCGATTGAATCCGGCGGTCGCGATGGTCCGCTCGCGATCAAGAACCCCCGCACCACGGCCCGAAATGGTCCCGGCGCTCTCAACACTAGCCATGCATTCCTCCCCTGAGGCCGCCCTTCTGAGCAGCCTGCCCTAAGATCCTGATCTCCAGTCCAGCGACGCAGCCAAGTGTCCCTGCTGCTCCGCTCAGTGATTCGACGCGCGTCAGGATCGTCACGCGCATCCGAAATGCTAACCCTTCGGGCGGGATGCTATGCCCTATACGACATACAGGCATTGTGAGCGCGGCCCGTCGATCAGCGTGTCGCAGACAAGACTCAACCTCCGCGCCTGAACGGAGAAAGCCAATTTGCAGAAGCCATGAGCGATGTCGATAGACAAATGGTCGGTATCAGCGCGGTAACGTTCTCAAGAACGCGACGCACCATTAGCACTCTCTATCGAACGATTTGTTTTCTCTATCAAGAACACGATGCGCGCGTCGTTGCGCTCGGTGATCTCCACCGTGTCGCCGGTCTCGCGGATCAAGTTCGGAATGTCAATCACCGACAAGGGATCGGTGCAGTGAACCTCGAGCTGATCGCCGGGCTGCAACGGCTTCAGCGCTTTTCGGGTCTTCAGGGCGGGCAACGGACATTTTAACCCGGTGAGGTCGAGCGTCGTTCTGGTCATGGGCGTACCATGGCGGGGCCGATCGATGGCGTCAACGCAAGGACCGCTAGAGCAGATCGGCATAGAACAAGAAGCCTACGTCCTGTCCAGGTTCGACCTGCGTGATGTCTTCGCCAAGCTCAACGAGGCCACCGGTCTCCACCAGTGAGGACAATAGCCCGGCTCCCTCGCGCGGGAACTTGATGACCTCCAGCGTGCCATCCTTTCCGCGCCGCAAGGAGGCGCGAACATATTCGCGCCTGCCTTCTTTCTTCCTGTAGGTGAACGCAGCACGCACAGGGATCGGCAAGTGCGGCTCCGGCAGGGAACCGGCCAGCGCCAGCACCGTCGGCCGCACCACATGCACGAAGGTGACAAAGCTCGCAACGGGATTGCCGGGCAATCCGATCAGCGGCGTGCCGTCGATGATGCCCATCGCCACCGGTCGGCCGGGCTTGATCGCCATCCGCCACAGCACCAGCGAGCCGACGCTCTCAACCGCCGCCTTGACGTGATCCTCCTCGCCGGTGGAGACGCCGCCAGTGGTGAGGATCAGGTCATGATCGCCTGCAACCTGCTTCAGGCCATGGGCAAGCGAGGTACGCTCGTCCCGCAAGATGCCGAGATCGCTGACCTCGCAGCCGAGCCGGCGCAGCATCGCCATCAGCATGAAGCGGTTGGAATCGAACAGTTGCGAGGCCGCGCGCGGCTCGCCGGGCGAGGCCAGCTCGTCACCGGTCGAGAAAACTGCGACGCGGATGCGCCTGACGACGTCGAGGCCGGTCAGGCCGAACGCCGCCGCAAGGGCGACATGCTGCGGCCGCAAGCGCTGCCCGGCGCGCAGCGCGACATACCCTTCAGGAATGTCTTCGCCCGCAGGGCGGACATTGGCACCCGGCTTCAATCCCGGAGGCAGCACCACCTTGCCGGACTTATCGACGCGGACATCTTCCTGCATGAAGACGGTTTCGGCGCCCAGTGGCATCGGCGCGCCCGTGAAGATGCGCGCGGTGTGGCCGGGCTTGATCGGCGCCTGTGCAAGGCCGCCGGCCTGGATACGGCCGTCGAGCGGCAACGCTTGCTCGGTGCTTTGCGGAAGATCCGCGTTGCGCACGGCGTAACCATCGACGGCGGAGTTGGTGAAGGGCGGCAGCGGCAAAGGCGCTGCGATGTCGCGCGCCAGTACGCGTCCGTCCGCGTCGACGAGCGCAACCGTTTCGAGATCGGCGATCGCATTGACGCGCGTGGTGATCAGGCCAACGGCCTCATCCACCGACATCATCGGGCCGCCGAAGGCAAAGCAATCGTCCGATAGTTGCGCCATGGTGCCTCGTCAGCGCATCGCGGCGCTTTTCGCCACCGCTTCGTCGACCGGCATCGCCGCGCGCAGCAACAAAGCCGCGGCGGCCGGAATATCGTCGAGATGGACAGTCGGCAGGCGGGTGTCAACCGCGACGTCGGCGACAATCCCGGCAATGCCGGGATCGTCTGGAAACAGCAGTGGCTTGCCATTGCCGCCGCGATGCACCTCGATCTTGCGATGTGGCTCGCGCTTAAAACCTTCGACCACGACCAGATCGACCGCGGATAGCTTGCTCAACAGTTCCGGCAGCCGCGGCTCCTTGGCGCCGCGCAGCTCGTGCATCAGGGCCCAACGGTTCGCCGAAGCAACCAGCACCTCGGCCGCGCCGGCCTCGCGATGGCGCCAGGAATCCTTGCCGGGCACGTCGACGTCGAACTGGTGATGCGCATGCTTGATCACGGAAACACGCAGGCCCTGCGCGTTGAAATGCGGGATCAGCCGCGTCAACAGCGTGGTCTTGCCCGCCCCACTCCAGCCTGCAAGCCCGATGACTTTCATAACCGCCCGATCTCCGCCAACGGCTCACGAGCCGATGGAACCTCCGGCCTTTCCCCGCCATGCTTATATCGGCTTGATCCGAATGTCATGCTAACCTCGTGGCCATGATGAAGATCGACAAGACGCCGGTGCCCCTGATCGTCCCTGACACGGACGACCCGCGCCTGACCCAGAGCGTGACCGGGACTGACCAGACTGGCGCCAGGGTCGAGATCAAGGTGCCGATGGAGCGGCCACTGACGCTCTACCTGAATTCGCAGGAGATCGTCACCATGATGACGATCGGCGACTATCCGGAATATCTGGCGCTCGGCTACCTACTGAACCAGAACATGCTGAAATACAATGACGAGGTCACTGAGGTCGAATACGACGACGACCTGCAGGTGGTCGTGGTGCGCACCTCACATCACACCAATTTCGAGGCCAAGCTGAAGAAGCGCACGCAGACCTCGGGCTGCGCGCAGGGCACAGCTTTCGGCGACCTGCTGGAAGCGGTCGAGAGCGTCGCACTGCCGAAGGCAGAGCTGCGCACCTCGTGGCTGTACCAGATGACCCAGACCATCAACACCATGCCCTCGCTCTATCTGGAGGCCGGCGCAATCCATGGCTGCGTGCTGTGCAAGGAGGGCACCCCGCTCTGCTACACCGAGGACGTCGGCCGCCACAATGCGGTCGACAAGATCGCGGGCTGGATGTACCGCCACGGCGTCGATGCCTCCGACAAGATCCTCTACACCACGGGACGCCTCACGTCGGAGATGGTGATCAAGACCGTGCGGATGGGGATTCCGATCCTGGTGTCGCGCTCCGGCTTCACCGCCTGGGGCGTCGATCTCGCAAGACAGGTCGGGCTGACGCTGGTCGGGCGCACGCGCGGAAAACGCTTCATCGCACTCGCGGGCGAGGACCGCATCGTCTACGACCAGAATCTCGCTTACGTCGAGGAGGAATCGGCCAAGCACAAGCGCAAGGGTGAAGGTGGTGACGACTAGGATTCCGGCGACGAGTGTTCCGCCGACTGTTGGCGTGCTGCTCGCCGGCGGTCTCGCCCGGCGCATGGGCGGGGGTGACAAGCCAATGCGCAGCATCGGCGGCTGCACCATCCTGGAGCGTGTGATCGCGCGCCTTGCACCCCAATGCAGCGGGATGATCCTCAATGCCAACGGCGATCCCGCGCGCTTCGCCGCGTTCGGCTTGCAGGTGGTCGCCGACGACGTGCCCGGCTTTCCCGGCCCGCTCGCCGGCATCCTCGCGGCGCTCGACTGGACCGCGGCGAACCGGCCGAACATCGAGTGGGTGCTCAGCGCCGCGGGCGACTGCCCGTTCCTGCCGCGCGATCTGGTCACCCGCCTGCATGAGGCGCGCGCGCGCGAGAACGCGCAGCTCGCGGTCGCGGCATCAGGCGATCAGTCGCATCCGGTGATCGGTCTGTGGCGCGTGGACCTGCGTGAGGAGCTACGCCACGCGCTCGTGGTCGAGGACCTCCGCAAGATCGACCGCTGGACCGCTCGCTATCCGCTGGCGACGGTGAGATGGCCGACCGAGCCGCTCGACCCGTTCTTCAATGCCAATACTGTCGAGGACATCGCCGAGGCCGAGCGGCTGGCGGCGCTGGATGAGGCGTCCTAGCGCGCTTACGACGTGGCCGCATGCGGGGCCGTTCACGCAGGCCGAAATCCGGCGCGCTCCAGCGCCGCGCGCGCCTCATGCGAGCCGAGCGCATCGAGAAAGGCCTGCACTGCCGGCCGGTCTTTGCGCGCCGTCACCAGCGCGAAGTCATAATGCTCCTCCGCGAGCGGAATGAAATCGAGGTCGCCCGCATGGGCGACCGGCGCAATGGTCACGCCCCAGTCGGCGCGGTGCTGGGCGACGGCGGCGGCCACCGCATTGTGCGAGCGCGGCTGGTTCCAATAGCCCTCCGGGCGGGCGCCGCCGAGCAGCCGATCGATCAGGATGCGCGTGCCGGCGCCTTGATTGCGGTTGACCATGATGCAGGTGGGATCAGAGATCGCAGCCGCGACCGCCTCCTTCGCACTGAGGCCTTCGAAACGCTTGTCGCCTTTGCGGAAGACGATGCCCTGCATCCGCCGCCAGCCCGGCACGAGCACAAGCCCCTCGACGAGATAGGGCGAGTTGTAGGTCTCGCTTCTGTCGTCGAACAGATGGATCGGCGCGAGATCGCATTCGCCGCGCCGCGCCGCCGCGAGCCCGCCGAGGCTGCCGACGGCGATCGAGCGGACGGAAAGACCGGCACGTGCGAGGTGTGCCGTGACGAGATCGAGGCCGGTGCAATGGCTGCCGACGATGACGAGATCCGGCACGCGCACATGCGGCGTGAACAGGGTTACCTCGGCTTCAGTCTCGGCCGGCATCTGGTCGGCGAGCGCGTCGATGCGCAAAAAGCCGTCGGCCTGCGCGAATGACGTGATCGCACCAGACCCCTTGCCGGAGGGGTAGGCGATCAGGCCGCCGCGCCCCTCGACCAGCGAGACCATGACGAATTCGGTGCGGCCGAGCTCCGAGGCGATGCGGACCGGCACGGTCGCGCTGACCTTGGCATCGGAGCGCGGCGGCAGCCCGGCCATCCTGCGCAGCACCGGCACGATCATGTCGTGGAAGGTGAACATCGCCGAGGTCGGAAAGCCCGGCAAGATCACCACCGGCTTGCCGTCGCACACCGCAAGGCACAGCGGCTTGCCGGGCTTGAGCGCCACGCCATGCGCGATGATTCCGGGCTGGCCGAGCCGGCCGATGATGCGATGGGACAGGTCGCCCGCGCCTTTCGACGTGCCGCCCGACAGCACCAGCATGTCGGCATCCGCCAGCGCGCGGCGCATGGCGGCTTCGAGCTTGGCTTCATCATCGGGAATGGCGCCGAGGAAGACCGCCTGGCCGCCATTCTCGTCGATCGCAGCAGTGACGATCGCACCATTGGTGTCGTAGATCTCGGCGGGCGCGAGCAGCTCTCCTGGCTGCACCAATTCGTCGCCGGTGGAGATGACGGCCACAAGCGGCTTGCGCGCGACATTCACCTCGGCGACGCCGCAAGCGGCCAGCATGCCGATCTCGCGCGAACCGATGATCGTCCCCGCACGCAGCAGCGCTTCGCCGCGCGCGATGTCGGATCCGGCATAGGCGACGAATTGCCCGGGAGACGTGGCGCGACGGACCTCGATCGCGTCCGATCCTGCCGGCTGGGTGTGCTCGACCATGACGACAGCGTCGGCGCCGCGGGGCAGCGGACCGCCGGTGGCGATCGCCGTTGCGGACCCAGCCGCCACTTGCAGCCTCGGGGCGGTGCCGCAATGGATCTCTTCATCATTGAGCTCGAGACGAGCGGGTGCACCTTCCCGCGCCGCAACGACATCGGCGGAGCGGACGGCAAAACCGTCGACATTGGAGCGGTCGAACGGCGGAACATCGATCGGTGCCGTGACGTCTTCGGCGAGCGCCGCACCGAGTGCATCGGCGAGCCTGCACGGTGCACTCGGAATCGACCGCGGGAACAGCGCCGCCTCGAAACGTGCCAGCGCTTCCTCGCGCGACAGGATCTTAAGGAATTGCTCCTGTTCGAGCGCGCTGCGCTCTTGCGATCGCGGAATCATCGTCATGCCGGACCCCATATCATTCCCGCATCAGATAGGCACCGACCGGCGTGCCCGCCGCAAATCCCTCGTGGCTGGCGGGGACGAGCAGCCATGCATCGGCGCGGACGATGGCCTGGAGCGGCCATTCGCCCACGGCAAGCGGCATCCACGCATGATGTTCCTCGACCAGCAGGGCCATTTCTGCGATGCCCACACCGGATGCAATCTTGCGTGCGAGCGGCAAGGTCAGCTGTCGGCGTGGCCGGCGCGCCGACAAGTGATCGATGAGCGGCAGCACGAGCGCGAGCCAGGCCGCGAGCGCATGATCGGGCGAGCCGGGCAAGGCGACAATCGGAACCTTTGCGAGCCGGCCGACCGCAGCGGTGCGTCCAGGCTGGAGCGCAAGGCCATGGGCAAGCACCTCGCCACGCTGGGCCAGCGCCGCGACAGCTGCATCCCCATGGCCGACGCCACTGCCGCCGACCGTCAGCAGCAGATCGCAGGAGGAAGCGTCGAGCGCCTCGGCAATCGATGCTCCGTCGCGCGCGCCGGCCTCACACGTCTTCACCTCCAGCCCCGACGCGCGCGCGATCCCGGCGATCATCTGCGCCGTTGCCGTTGCGCCCGGCACGTTGACGATGCGCAGCCGCGGCCGCCGCACGCTGAACTTTTCCAGATGCGCGACGCGCGCGATCAGCAGATCGGCCGCGCCGATCGGATAACCCTCGGCGCCAGCGGGCGTGCGCGCGGCGACGTCGCTTCCGGCGCGCCTGACGCCCTGCCCCGGCACGGCCTCGGCCAGCACCTGCGCGAGCGGACCTGACAGCTCGACCGCACCGGCGTCGAGCACGCAGTCGCATCCCTCCGGCATCGCCTCACCGGCATCGACCCATGCAGGAGCCATCGCCAGTGGCAGCGGCGAATACGCGGACGCACCGACGAGATCATTGGCGGAGAGCGCCCAACCGTCTGCGGCGGCAATGTCGCGCGGGGGATAGGCGGCAAGCAGCGGAGCGCCCAGCGCGACGCAGCCGCTCGCTTCTGCCAGCGGCAACTCCATCGGCGCGACAGGATCGACGCCTCGCAGCAACGTGGCGAGCGCAGTGTCGAGCGGCGTGAGCGAGGACGGCAGGCGCTGAATCATGCGCCATGATGGACCATGCATCGCCCGGTTTGGCAACCGCCAGCGCTACGGACATTACCCGCCCGACCTGTCCGAATTGGGGAAGAACAGCTGCTGCCCATCGATCTTGTAGCCGGCGATCGCGGTCTGCCCCTCCGGCGAGGTCAGCCAGTCGATGAAGGTCTGCGCGAGGTCCTTCTTCACGTTCGGAAACTTGTCGGGGTTCACCAGCATCACGCCGTACTGATTGAGCAGTCGCCTGTCGCCTTCGACGACGATACCGAGATCGCCGCGATCCCTGAACGAGATCCAGCTGCCGCGGTCCGACAGCGCATAGGCGTTCGCGGCGCGCGCGGCCTCGAGGGCCGCCTTCATGCCCGGCCCGGCCTCGCGATACCAGGCGCCCTTGGCGCTCGCGATGTCGATGCCGGCGACGATCCAGAGCGCGAGCTCCGCGGCATGGGTGCCCGAGCGGTCACCGCGCGTCACGAACGGCGTCCCCTTGGCCTCGATCGCCTTCAGCGCGGTCGCGATGTCTTTGCCCTTCACGCCCGCGGGATCGCTCTTCGGCCCGATCAGCACATAATCGCTGTACATCACGTCGAGGCGCTTCACGCCAAAACCGTCGGCAACGAATTTCTCCTCCTGCGGTCGCGCATGCATCAGCACGACGTCGACTTCGCCCCTTCGCGCCCCGTCGAGCACTTCATCGGCGCGCCGCACGATCACCGTCACGTCGATGCCGGTCTTCGCGCGGAAGATCGGCAGCAGATAATCGAGCAGGCCGGACTCCTGCGTCGCCGTCGTCGACGCGAGGACGATGCCGCGCTCCTCAGCGGATGACGCCGCAACGCCCGCGGCAAGGCCGCAGAGAAGCGCGAATGCAACGGACAGGCGGCGGACGGCCATGATCGGGTTCCCATTGGCTTTGTCGGAATCATGATGATGATCGATTGCGCCGCACTCGTGACGCATCGGGGCTCCTTGCGCTCCGCGCCGGCCAGACCGATTGCGGCATCGCCTGCGCGCGGCGGCGGCGCGCTCGACCTCGCGATGCGGCAGCGCAGCTATTTCCGCCCCGCCATGCAGGCCCTGCCCCGGCTGCTCGGCGAAGCGCGGCCGCGCCAGCGTGCCAAGGAGCCCACCGGCTACGACCCTTCGCCGGCCCGACGGAGCCGCTTCGCCGCCTGACATTGACGCCCGCCCCCAAATAGTTGCAAAAGAAACCAATTCAGCCGGGCATACCCGGGCAACACCGGCCAACGAGCCGGATCAGGGGAGGAGAACCATGAATCCAATCAGGTTTGGACTGCCGGTCGCGGCCGCCTTCGCCGCGACGTTCTCGGCGGCGGCGCTGCTGCCGGATGCGGCAATGGCGCAGGTGTCCGACGACGTCGTCAAGATCGGCGTACTCACCGACATGAACGGGCCGGCCTCCGCACCGACCGGCCAGGGCTCGGTGACGGCGGCGCAGATGGCGATCGACGATTTCGGCGGCACCGTGCTCGGCAAGCCGATCAGCGTCGTGATCGGCGACCACCAGCTCAAGGCCGACATCGGCGGCACGATCGCGCGGCGCTGGTACGACGTCGACCAGGTCGATCTGATCGTCGACGTGCCGGTCTCCGCGGTCGGGCTCGCGGTGCAGAACGTCGCCAATGAGAAGAAGCGGCTGTTCATCACCCACTCAACCGGCACCGCGGATTTCCACGGCAAGTTCTGCTCTCCTTATGCGATCCAATGGGTGTTCGACACCCGCGCCCTCGCGGTCGGCACCGCCGATGCGGTGGTCAAGCGCGGCGGCGACAGCTGGTTCTTCATTACCGACGACTACGCCTTCGGCCATTCGCTGGAGCGCGACGCTTCCGCCGTCGTCACCGCCAATGGCGGCAAGGTGCTGGGCTCGGTCCGGCCCCCGCTGGCGACGCCCGACCTCTCCTCCTTCGTGCTGCAGGCGCAGGCCTCCAAGGCCAAGATCATCGGCATTGCCGCCGGCCCCCCCAACAACATGAACGAGATCAAGACCGGCTCCGAGTTCGGCGTGTTCAAGGGCGGCCAGCAGATGGCGGCGCTGCTGGCGCTGATCACCGACATCCACGGCCTCGGCCTGCAGGCTGCGCAGGGCCTGCTCCTGACGACGTCGTTCTATTGGGACATGGACGACAAGACCCGCGAATGGTCGAAGCGGTATTTCGCCAAGATGAACAAGATGCCGTCGATGTGGCAGGCCGGCGTCTATTCCAGCGTGATGCACTATCTCAACGCGATCAAGGAAACCGGCACAGACGATCCGCTCAAGGTCGCCGCAAAAATGCGCGAGAAGCCGATCGAAGATTTCTTCGCCCGCAACGGCCGCTTGCGCGAGGACAACCTGATGGTGCACGACCTCTGGCTGGTGCAGGTGAAGACGCCGGAGGAGAGCAAATATCCGTGGGACTATTACAAGATCCTCACGACCATTTCCGGCGACAAGGCGTTCGGGCCGCCGGATCCGGCGTGTCCGCTGGTGAAGAAGTGACGATCGCCTAAAGCGATCGTCACTTCGCCACGCCGATCTCGCGAAAATACGTCATCACGCCCGGATGGATCAGCTCCGGCTTCGGCGCTGCCGCGACTGTGTTCGCGGCCGTCGTCTCGCAGGCCTGGGCGAGCTTCTTGCAGAACGTCGCCTCGACGCCGTGCAGCGTCTTGGCGAGGCGATAGGCGACATCGTCAGGCAGATCCTCGCGCGTCAGCACAAAACTCCACGAGCCGAGCGAGGCGATCGGCTCCGTCTGCTTCGGATAACTATTGGCCGGCACGGTAAGCGGCTTGAGGAACGCATGCTTGGCGCGGATGCGCGCGATCTCGTCCAGCTCAGGCGCAATGAAGCGCGCGCCTGATGCGCTCGATGCCACCGCGGCAAAGCCGGGCCAGCCGATGCCGGCGCCCCACAGCGCGGCGACGCGGCCGTCTTCGACCATCGCCGGGCCGTCGCCGGCGCGGTCGAGATAGACCGCCTTGAAATCCTCGTCCTGCTTCAGGCCGAGTCCGTCAAGCACATAGCGCGCCAGGATCGGCAGGCCCGAGCCTTTGGCGCCGAAGGCCACGGGCTGTCCGACCAGATCGTGAATCGTCTTGTAGGGACTGTCCGCCCGCACCACGAACATGCCAGGGTTGGAATAGATCGCGGTGAGAATCTTCAGCGCCACCTTCGCACGGCCAATGCCGGCGAAGGCCTCGTAGGCCGGCTCGCCTGCGACCAGCGCGAGATCAAGCTCGCCCTTCTCCAAATGCGGAATGTTCTCGCTGCTGCCCTTGGTGTTGCGCGGGACGACGGAAATTTGCGGGTCGGCTGCGTTCATCACCTCCGCGAAGGCGTTGCCATACAGTGGAAAGCCGCCGCCGGGTGTTGCGGTGCCCAAACTGATCGTCGTGGTCGAAATGGCCGTGCCTCCGGTCTGGGCAGCAGCGGGGCCAAAGAGCAGCGCCGCACTGACGAGGATGAACGTTGCGAATCTCATGGTCGCTCCCGCGGACCTGCGTCAACACCGACTTGCGACGATGTAGGCAGCAGCCGGATTTTGTGAAAGCATGTCGCCCAAAGACAATAAAGCAATGGGAGGCGTGATGTTGCGAATTTTGCGTAGTGGTGTTTTCGGGCTCGTCGTTTTTGCCACGCTTTTCGGCGCCACGCCGCGCGCCTCCGCTGCGTATCCCGACCGCCCCGTGCACTGGCTGATCGGCTTTTCCGCCGGCGGCCCGGTCGACATCGTGGCGCGGATCATGGCGCAGTGGCTGTCGGACCGCCTCGGCCAGCAATTCATCGTCGAGAACCGCACCGGCTCCGGCGGCAACATCGCG
The DNA here is from genome assembly GCF_023073795.1 of Bradyrhizobium sp. 159. Taxonomy (NCBI): domain Bacteria; kingdom Pseudomonadati; phylum Pseudomonadota; class Alphaproteobacteria; order Hyphomicrobiales; family Nitrobacteraceae; genus Bradyrhizobium; species Bradyrhizobium sp. 159. The sequence continues at coordinate 133,525 of NZ_JADPKE010000029.1, forward strand.
GCCGCCGCCGCGATCAATTCGCCGCCGGACGGCTACACGCTGCTGTTCGTCGCGCCCAACAATGCGATCTCGACCTCGCTCTACAAGAAGCTGCCGTTCGACTTTCTGCGCGACACCGTGCCGGTCGCCAGCATCATGCAGCTCACCAACATGCTGGTCGTCTCCAACGCGTTTCCGGCGAAGACGGTTCAGGAGTTCATCGACTATTGCAAGGCCAATCCCGGCAAGGTCTCCTTTGCCTCGTCCGGCAACGGCACCTCGGTGCATATGTCGGCGGAGCTGTTCAAGGTGATGACCAAATGCGACATGGTGCACGTGCCCTATCGCGGCTCGGCGATCGCCTTCCCCGACATCATCTCCAACAAGGTGCAGCTGATCTTCGACAACCTGCCCTCCGCGCTGGAGCAGGCCAAGGGCGGCAATGTCCGCGCGTTAGGGGTGACCTCGCCGCAGCGCTGGCCGAGCGTTCCCGACGTGCCCGCGATCGCCGAGACCGTGCCGGGCTTCGAAGCGGTCGGCTTCTACGGCATCTCCGCGCCGAAGGGCACCCCAAGCGAGGTGATCGAGATCCTCAACAAGGCGGTGGGCGAAGCGCTGAAGGACCCGAAGCTGGTGGCACGCCTGGCGGAGACCGGCGGCATCCCCAAGCCGATGACGCCCGCCGAGTTCGGCAAGCTGGTCGCGGACGAGACCGAGAAGTGGCGGAAGGTGGTCGAGTTCGCCGGCGTGTCGGTGGATTAGGGCCCCGCGGCGGGTGCGGTTGCTCGCCGGCAAAACGTTCGGGGGACCGGCGGGCCCCTCACCACAAAAGTGCGAAAACAACCCCATGCACAGTAGAAGACGTGAGCAATTTCAGCGGGTTAAGACGGCCGCCGGCACATGACCGCAGAGCCGTTTGACTCGTCGGGCAAAACAGTGGCAAAATGCGACTATTCCGAATCCCGCAATCCACCGAAAGGCCGCGCTTGCCACGCGGCGCCGGCGTTCCGTTGAGCAGAGCCAGCATTGCACCCCCGCCCCAGGCCCTGTAAACGAACCGCGCACCGTTGCCGGCCGCTTGCAAAAGTGGCCGCCTCGCGGCGGGGCCTGTAGCTCAATGGTTAGAGCCGGCCGCTCATAACGGTCTGGTTGCAGGTTCGAGTCCTGCCGGGCCCACCAATGAATCAAGGGCTTAGCTGCTTCACGGCTTATTGGTCACTGCACCAGAAATGCTCCGCTTCGTTGCTCCAAGCGGAGGTTCAGCAGTCCGCAAGCTACTTCTCCGGCTTCGATGTGGCTACCATGGCTCCGCGCAATCGTAGATTTGGCGGCGAATTCGCAATCGGATTCCAGGCATCGGGCGTCAGTTCTGTGATCCGATGAGCCTTAAGCAATCGAGAACCTGCGAGCGGAACATGCAGCTCGGCGATATCGACAGCGGCGCATCCAGATGAGCCTGGGATTGTGGACGAATTGGAATAGGTGGGCGTACTCTTTGGTCTGCTCCAACCTCGAAAGCAGACATAGCCGCTCCCTGATCGAAGGTCGGCTGAGGGCCCAGGCTGTGAAAACTCAAAGGCTGAACTTGCGCGTGGAATTTTCATCTCTATTGCGTCGTTGCGGAAACCAATCGCACTGATAGGTGCTTCCGGCAGAAGGCGATTGAGAAAACAATTCTGAGCGTCACTGGCTCAGACGCGTTTTCACACAGCCAAGGCCAAAAGCGGAAGTATCCGCGAGAGCAGCGGATGCCGGAGGCAATTACCGCCCTCCAGAAGTCGAGCAAATATCCAATTAGAACCCCTGATCCTTCTCGAGGATAGCTTGCCAATTGCATCAACTCGATTTCGGGATCATTTTTTTAAGAGTCCCACGCCACTCGTCCTATCCGCTATCTGAGTCAACAGTCGGGAGGCACGAACAAGGTCTTGCGTACCAAACCCTTCGGTAAATTCATCAAGGATCGGAGCGAGCAATCGAACCGCATTTGTCTCGCGGTCTGTCGCCGCCCAATGAGCGGCGATGTCGGTGGCGATCCGAAGCGCGAAGGTCAACGCGCCGATGGCGCGAGCTTCAGCCAGCGCCTGTTGCAACAGCTTTTCAGCGTGCACAGTTTCGCCGGCGTGGAGAAGGATCGATGCATTGACGCGCTGAAGTTCCGAGCGGCACCAGCGCTCGTCTTGCCGTTCCTGATGGTCGATGGCTCGCGTGATGGCATCACGCGCTTGCTCGATCCGCCCTTGCCGCAGATAGGCTCGAGCGAGGAAAGCCAGATAGCTGCCGATCCGCATCAGGAAGCGGCATTCGATCAGTTCGTCAATCGCGGCTCGAATATCCTCCACCGCGCGCGGATCGCCGCGCAAGTCGCGCAGGCAGGCGGAGAAATAGCGCTCGACTGAAACCCAGCGCGAGATGCGCTCGCGTTCCAGGTTGCGACGCAGCCGTTCTGTGAAAATCTCGAGCGCGTCAAGATCGCCGGTTTCGAGCGAGATAGGAAGTGCGGCGAGCCCAAGTGCGTTCGACTGCGACACCCAATGGCCCCCGCGGTCCGCAGCATCAACGGCGTCGCGCGCCAGCCTGGCGGCGTAGTCGGCCTGTCCCTGCATCCACGCTACAAAGGGCAGGTTGAAGCGGACGGTGATGAAGCGGTAGACCTCGTTCGCATCCTTGCGCGAACGGCCCTCGGCCAGCGAATGGGTTGCCGCGAGACGATCGAGAACCGGGCGGCTTTTGCTTAATTCGCCTGCAAAGGCGCGGGCCCAGGCCAAGGCCCTGTCGGCTTCGGATGTCGCCGTCAAATCGCGGTCCCGGTCAGCCAGCGAGGTGGCCTCCTCAAGATAGGTTATGGCACGCGCGACTTCGCCGATCTGCAGCAGGTAGAACGCAAAACCCACTAGCGCGCGCTGCTGATAGTCGATGCTGCCGGCGCGCCTTGCGAAGGCGATCGCATCGAGCCAGGCGACCTCGTTCTCATTCGAACTCTTGCGGGCGTAGAACAGGCTCCATCCGAGGGCACAGGCCAGCTTTGCCTTCGACAGATCGTCGCACGCGACGCTCTTGGCCAAGGCGAGTGCGCCCTCTAGCCGCGCCTGCGCCTCCGACAAGATGGAGGTTTCCGACCACAGAGTGATCGCCGCAACCGCAAGCCTGATGCCGAGGATGGCATCGCCCTGCTCGCCGAACGACCATGACAGCGCGGTTCTCAGGTCGGCTATGCGGCCAAGGTAACGCTCGGTCCAATCAGCCGGCTCGCGCCAGTTCCACTCCTCCTCGGACTGCTCGAACAGCGCAAGCATGCGCTCCGCATGGCGGCGCAGCGCCCGGCCGCACGCCGGATTGCACTGACGCCGCTCGGCGGCATAGCGGCGTGTACTGTCGAGCAGCCGGTAGCGCAGGCTCGCGCCCTGGGCCTGCGCGCTCAACAGTGATTTGGCGACGAGGCTGCCGAGTCCGGTCACGACGTCGACTGGCGTGAGCCCTGCCGCCTCCGCGACGAAGAGCGCATCCTCGACCTCGAACCCATCGCTGAACACGGACAGCAGGGCGAACAGCCTGGCTTCCTTCTGCGACAGCAGCCGGAAGCTCCATTCAATCGTCGCCATCAGGGTCTCATGGCGCGGCGGCGCGCCCTCGGCCCTGGCAGCGCTGAAACCGAGCTTCTGATCGAGGATGACCAACAATTCCCGGGGAGTGAACCTGCCGATCTGAGCCGCAGCCAATTCGATGGCCAGTGGAAGTCCGTCCAGCGAATGGCAGATCGCGGCGATGGCTTCGCAATCATCGTCGACGAACTCGTACTCCGACCATTCGGCGGCGCGGCGGACGAACAGCTCCACGGCCGGGAACCTGACAGCCTCATCAACCGACAGTCCCAGGCCAGATCTCGGAGAAGGTAGAGAGCCAAGCCGCACGACATGCTCAGAGGTGGTGCCGAGCGGCTCGCGACTCGTCGCAAGCAGCCGGGATGGCGATGTGTCCGTCATGAACTTGCTGGCAAAGATCATGGCGGCGGGCAGCACATGCTCGCAATTGTCGAGGATGAGCAGCATCTGCCGCGGTCTCAGATAGTCGAGGACAGCAGCCAGACCAATGTCCGTATTGCCTCGGATACCTAGTGCTGTCACCAGCGCCGCGCCGAACAGAGTAGGATCGGAGATCGTCGCGAGATCGACGAAGCAGACGCCGTCGCGATATCTTGGCGCAAACGCCTGGGCGACGGCCAGGGCTACGGTCGTCTTACCAATCCCTCCTGGGCCGGCCAAGGTCACGTGCCTGTCCTCAACGAGCAGATCGGCGATTTCGCCGATGTCGGCTTCGCGGCCGACGATGCCGCGCGGCAATGGCGGGTGCGAAAGGGGGAGCGGATCGGCCAGCGTAGGCTCCTCCTCGATCTCGCCGATCCCGACCCGGACATCGGCGATGAATTTGTATCCGCGCCGCGCCACGGTCGCGATGTAGATGGGCTCGATCTGGGTGTCTCCCAGCGAGCGCCGCAAGCTCCACATATTGACCTTAAGATTGCTGTCGTGGACGAACGTGCCCGGCCAGGCTGCCGCCATCAGCTCGTTCTTGCTGACCAGCTCGCCACGGCGTTGCACCAGCAGCCGCAAGAGCTCGAACGCGCGTCCGCCCAGTTTGACGGGGCGCTCGTCGAGAAGGAGCAACTGACGGCCGGGGACCAGTCGAAACGGGCCGAAGCTGAATGACAGCTCCTGTCGAGGTGCGCCCCGTTGCCGTGTGGCAGTCCGCATTGAGCATTGCCAATCGATCGAAGAGATCGACTGGTATTATCATGCGCTGCAAACTTGTTGAAGCGAGCCGTTTGGAAATTACACCAATGCCGCGCAAAACCGCTCGTGGTGGGGGGCTTCTGACTAGTTTTTAGGCTTGCCAGACCCGCAATGCGCATAATTTCGACGCTATCATTGGCGAGTTCCGAACTGGTCTTTCACTTGCACTCAGGCCGGGAGCGGAGCTGCGGGGTTGACGAGCGCCTCCAAACGTAGCTCGCGCCAGAAATCGGCGGGGATGACTTCCTCGAGCGCCGCGCGATCCTCGGCAATGCGGCCCGGACGGCTTGCTCCGGGAATGACCGCAGCCACCACCGGACTTGCCAGTGCGAACTGCAGGCCTGCCGCCTTCATGCTGACGCCGTAGCGGTCGGCGATCGCCTTGATCCGCGCCACCTTGCTAATGATCTCCGCAGGCGCCGGGGCATATTCGAAGTTCGGGCCGCCGACGAGTGCGCCGGAACTGTAGGGGCCGCCGACGATGATCGCGAGCTCATGCTCCGCAACCATCGGCATCACTCGCTGCAGCGCCCTTGCGTGGTCGAGCAGCGTGTAGCGGCCCGCGAGCAGGAAGCCGTCAGGGCGCGGCTCTTCGAGCGCGAGCAGCAGTTCGATCGGCTCGACCCGGTTGACGCCGAGGCCCCACGCCTTGATCACGCCCTCGTCGCGCAGCCGGTCGAGCGCTCTAAAGGCGCCCTTGCGTGCGCTTTCGAAGACCGAAAGCCATTCGTCGCCGTAAAAGTCCTGCGCCACGTCATGCACGAAGGCGATGTCGATGTGGGAGGTAGCAAGCCGCTTCAGACTATCCTCGATCGAGCGTAGCGTCGCGTCCCGGGAACAGTCGTTCACGATCTTGTTCGGACGCCCGTATTTGAAAACGTCCCCCTTCTCGCCGAGGTCGCGGGCGCCGACATCTTCGATCTCGTCCAGGATCAATCTTCCGACCTTGGTGCTGATGACATAGTCGCTTCGCGGCCGGCCTTCGAGCGCGGCGCCCATGCGGATCTCGGCAAGACCCGCGCCATAGAAGGGCGCGGTGTCGAAATAGCGGATGCCGTCGTCCCAGGCCGCATTCACTGTCGCGAGTGCTTCTTGCTCCGGGATGTCGCGAAACATGTTGCCGAGCGGCGCCGCGCCGAAGCCCAATCTTCCCGGCAGAATATCCTTGAGGGCCATGTTGCGAGTCCCTGTCTGCGGCAGGCAAGTCCGTCTGTGCGCGGCGCCGCCGGTGTCACTCGGTTGCGGACGTATCTGCGCTTTTGATGAACGCCGCGACTTCGCGCGGATGCGACAGCATCACCGCGTGGCTGCTTTTGATCTCCGTCACCTTCGCGCCCGAGCGCTTGGCCATGGTGCGCAGTAAGCTCGGAGGGATAATGTGATCCTCCATCGTCACCATGTAATAGGTCGGCTTCGTCTTCCAGGCCACGCGCTCGACCTTGGTCTGCACCGCCTGCAATCCAAACGGCAATTGCGCCGCAGCCATGAAGCGGGTCGTGGCCGGGTCGACACCGGCGGCGAAGGAGGTCGGGAATTTATCGCGGTCGACGAAGAGATAATTGCCTTCAGTGACCAAGGGACCCTTGTGCTCGCCGGGCGGCACGGGTGCTTCTGACAGCGTGCTGACCGACTCCCCGACATCGGGCGCATATGCCGCGAGATAGACCAGGCTCTGAACCTTCGGATTGTCGCCGGCTTCCGTGATGACCATTCCGCCATAGGAATGTCCGACCAGAATGACCGGATGCCGCGCCTTGGCGATCACGCGTTCGGTCTCCGCGACATCGTCTCGCAGCGAGATCGTCGGCTGCTGGACGACGAGCACTTCATAACCGGCATTCGAGAGGATGTCGTAGGTGTCCTTCCAGCCCGAGCCATCGACGAAAGCGCCGTGGACAAGGACGATGGATACGGTCCTCTCGGCCGCGACGGCGGTGGCGCCTTGGGCTGTTGCAATCGACATCGCAGCAAGCGCGGTGATAAGCGGCTTCATACCAGACTCCAATCATTGATACGGCGGCATTGCCGTTGACGGGCCCACCACTAGCCCACGCCGGCACTGCGGTATTTCCTATTACTGCGCGATGACCGACGCATCTTGCTCATCGCGGCGAGATGCTCTCCAAGGTGATCGAACGCATGATCCCAAGTCTCTGGTACGCCTGGCTTTTACCTCTTTTAACCGCGCCGCCTATGGACTTCGCCATCGCCGCTTGTGAGAAATTCGCTATCGGCGTGGCAGCGGCCGGGGCTGCAACTCACCACCGGATGGAATGATCGCTCGCGATACGGGGCCGGGATTCGCCGCAACTTGCGGAGGCCGTGATGGCACTCGTGACTCATGGAGATCAGAAGTATCAGAACAGCGAGAAGCTCGCGGCGGCCAACGACTGGCCGGGGCTGAGCATCGAGCATCGCAAGTTCGAAGCAGGGCGCCAGGCGACGCCCGTTCCCATGTGCACTGAGCTCGTCATGGTGCTGTCAGGCGGCGGGATGGTGTGTCGCGCCGGCAACGGTGAAGTCCAGAAGAGCCTCGCGCGCCCCGGCATGAGCTACCTCGTCCCGGTGGGGACGCAGGAGAGTCATCTCGAGCTTTCGGACCGGATGGAGTGTCTTCATCTCTACCTCCCGCCGGCGCTGCTGGACCAGAGCGCGCTTGCGGACTTCAATATCGATCCGGCAAAGATCGAGATCGCCTACGCCCACGGTCTGACGGACCAGGTGCTCTTCCACATCTGCTCGCCGCTTCGGGATTTGCTTCATCGTCCGCGCCAGTCGACTGACGCGCTGTTCGTGGAGGGAATTCAAGTCGCGCTCGCGGCGCATCTTCTGGGCAACTATACGATCGACCGCTGGCGCGCGCCCGACAGGTCTCCGTCGCTCGATCCACGGCGCCTGCAGCGCGTGCTCGACTATATCGAGGCTTATCTGGGAGACGAAATCAGACTCGAGGATCTGGCGGCTCAGGCCTGTCTCAGCCCCTATCATTTCTCCCGGCTGTTTCGCGAGGCGACCGGATTGTCACCGCACCGTTACGTGACCGATCGGCGCGTCCAGGCTGCGCGGCACGAACTCGCGGGCAACCGACTGTCCCTGGTCGAAATCGCCCTGGAATTCGGCTTCGGCTCGCAGGCAAACTTCACGCGCGTGTTCCGGAAGGCCGCAAGTCTTACGCCGGGGCAGTATCGCGAATTGTGCTGCGGCCAGATCGAGGTGAATGCCGATCGTTCCGATCCGGGGCACCGCAGGGATTGCTCATGATCCCGCAGGATTCGGAAATACGATTCTTGGCTGTCCGGGTAGGGTCGTTGCGACGACAGATCTAGCGCCTCGTCCTTTGTGGACTCCTCCAGGAAACGCATCATGACTCAACATGTCCTGTTTATCGTCAGCAACGCAGCGGTGATCGGTCCGCAAAACCGCAAGACGGGGTTCTTTTTCGCTGAGGTCGCGCATCCATTCGATGTTCTTGACAAGGCCGGTATCGCTGTCGAGTTCGCTTCTTTGAGAGGTGGATGGACGCCGTATGATGCTTACGACGAGAAAGATCCTGCGGAGAAAGCCTTCTTTGAAAGCAAGGCTTTTCGCCGCCTCAATCGCAGCCGCAAACTGGCCGAGGTGGATGCTGCGGATTTTGATGCCATTCTCGTGCCCGGCGGGCTCGGACCGATGGTCGACATCCAGCGTAACCTTATCGTTCAAAATGCAGTCGTGCGCGCCTGGAGCACGGGCAAGCTTGTGACTGCCGTTTGTCATGGTCCGTGCGCGCTTCTCGGGGTGGACCTTGGCGATGGCAAGCCGTTCGTGCAGGGCAAGAAGCTGACTTCGTTCTCGAAGAAGGAAGAGTTTGACTATGCGCGCGAAGACGTTCCCTACGAACTGGAAGATGCCTTGCGGGCAGAGGGCGCCGAATATACGTCCGTAGCAAACTGGCAACCCCACGTCGTCGTCGATGGACGCCTCATCACTGGACAGAATCCGGCTTCAGCTGGGCTCTTGGCAAAGGAGCTGCTGGCAGCACTGAGAAAATTGTGAAATAGGCAGCCGAACATCGCTGGCTGAAGTGAAGCCAGCAGTCACTCTGAAAAGGTTTGGCCGATAGCGATGCCGTCGAAGATCACTGCTATTCTGGTTGCTCACCCGGGCAAAAGCGTTGAGCTGAGAGAACTCTAGTCGGTCTGGCGCCGCATTGCAGGGCAGAGCCCGGTAATCTGCGGTGGGACGTTTGGCGAGACAATTCGAACGATCATTGTTGCGGCATTGATGAGCTGTACCGAGATGCGACAGCGGTCGAAGCACATCGCGGCTCGCGACATTGCCTGGCCTGCTTGGCCAGGTTCCCGAACGGGCCGAACGTACCGCAGTAATCGCGGAAGCCGTAGACGTGAAATGATCGGTGTCAGCGACCAGACTTGGACCGCACCAGTTTCGCACCAGAAACGAATTGATCAAACGACAACAAACGCGAACGAAGACAAACAAAAGCCAAGGGAAATCAACGGGCCAGATCGCTATTCCGCCGCTCATAACGGTCTGGTTGCAGGTTCGAGTCCTGCCGGGCCCACCAGTAAATCGATCATCACCACTTGGCAGGCTTTCGTTTTTCCCTTGCTGCAACAGAAACGCCGCGCGCTGCCGCTCATTGCTCGCTTCAATGGTTATCAAACTCCCGCTTAACGTTCGATCTAGCGAGCCTCCCCGCGAGGTCGCGTCTTGACCAGCATCAGCCTCTGGCAAGCGAAAGAAAGGTGGGGCTGCGGCACGGCCCAGCGAGTGGTTCGGCTCGCTCTCAAGACGGAGACGAGCCCCAAGGCCATCAGCAGCATGCAAAGCCAGGTCCAGCCCTGCCCGCCATCACCCGCCTCGGCGGTGGAAAAGGCGAGCGGCGTCGCCGAAGGCGCCGAGGCGGCAACCGCGTCACTGGCGGCCGGAGCGGCCGCCAAACGTGCATCCACGTCGACTTGGCGCGACGCGATTTCGTCCGGCGTGAGCCGGTCGGCGCGTTTGGAGAGGGGGCCGGCGACACGCGGGTCGCAATCCCGGTAGCAAGGATGGGACCGGCATCAACCACCTGCACGGGCGCGGACGGGCTCGGCCGAGACGTATCCACCGCTGCGGAGCGCTGCAGCTCCGCGCGCGCATCTACCATCGCCTTCCGCTTGCGCGCTGCGGACTTGTTCTCTTCGGCCGCGGCGGCACGATATCTGGCGGCGCGATACCGAACCGGCATCTTCACCGGCTCTGTCCCTTCGGCGACCTGGAACCAGCATCTGCGCCGGCCTTCCACCCGATAGACCCAGCGCTGGCCGTCGGCGGTCGACCTGCCGGGCCGCGACAAGCACTTCACTTCCGCGACTTCCGCGGAACTGGGCGCAGAGGCTGTCGCGGGACTGGCATTGAAGAATCCAGAAAATGGGTTCGAAGACGCTGATGACGTCGGGAGGCCTGCAACAAGTACAAAAGCGGCGAAACAAAATCGCAAATGACCGGACATGGAAACCCCGGTGTTGCGCCCCTGCCCGAACACGAGCTTTGGCCGTGACCTAGGTCGCAATGCGACTTAAGTCGGGCATTGCGGTGGATTGGTTTTGGCCACAGACCCTACGACGACCTCTCCACCAGCCCGATCGTCCATTTTCGCCATCCCCTCAAGGTCGCACTTCCAAGCTCGGCCCGCGCAAGCTTGCAAAGGCTGTAGCCCACCCGAACGGATGTAGCCGTTGTTACGGGTGCCCGACGAAGCGCCATATCCGAACTGACGACTGGGCATTCGACCTTCCCGGGATGACATTGTGTCCGGAGCGCAGAACCCGTCCGATCGCGCGGAGCGATCGCGATGAGGGAGGCTACGATGGATTTTTCGCGGATGTCGGATGGAATCCGGCTGCATCACGCCTCGCATCACCACGATGGCTACGATGGCGAGCGCGGACCGGGCCCTGGGCCGAGTGCTTCGTTAGTAGCTCAGGTCGGCGGTGGCGCTCTGCTCCATGGTCCGGGCCCTCTTGCGGGTCAATTTGCTGGTCCTGGAGCCCACCACGCGAGCGCGAACATCCAGCATCACGAGGCCGACCCGGTTCAATCCAAACATCCCACATCGGGGGTCGACACGGGCGGCCACGCCGGCAACCACGCTGCGGCGGGCCTGGACGTTTCGTCCACGAAGCCTGCAGCCGGCGCATCACATCCAGGGACGGGCATTGCTTCGGTCGAGAGTGGGGCGAACACGGCTGGGAACGGCGGGGGTGGCTACTTTTATGGAGGGATCATTCACGCGTCCCTGCTGATCTATGAACCGATCAACATCTCGGTGAGTATGGGATACGGCTCGGTCGCCCTTTCCAACCAGCCCAACAATTTGAATGTCGATCAATCCGCTCTTCAGGTGGCCGGCGTCGGCGGCCATGGCGGCAATGACAACATTGTATCGGGAGGGAGCGTCAGTACGTCCTTGGGCGGCGGCGTGATCGCGAGCGGCGACAACAGCGCCGGAAACGGCGGCAGCGGCTATTTCTCGGGTGCGATCGTGGACGCTCCCGTGGTGATCTATCATCCGATCAACATTGCCGTGGCGGGTTCGGGCGGCACTGCGCTTGCAAGTCAATCGAACACGGTCCACATCGATCAATCGGCCACTCAGGTCGCGGGCGTCAGCGGAAGCGGTGGAAATGCAAACGTAGCCGCCGGCGGCAGCGTCATCACGCTCGACTCCAGTTGGGGATCAAGCAACGGAGGGGGCGTCTTCGACGTTCAAACGGGCGGAAGCCAGGCTGGCAATGGCGGCGATGGCGCGTTCTATGGCGGGCTCGTCCATACTTCCTTCGTACTGTACGACCCGATCAACATCGCAGTCGCGGGCTATGGTTCCAACGTTTACGCGGTTCAGACAAATGACGCCTACGTGGATCAATCCATCATTCAGATCGCCGGCATTGGCGGGTACGGCGGCAACGGCAACGCCGCGGCGGGCGGCCATGCAAGCCTTCTCTCCCACGGCTTGTGGGGCGGCTCCGACACGATCGCGACCGGTTCGAACGGCGCAGGCAATGGCGGCAAGGGCTATTTTGCCGGCAGCCTGATCGATGTCAGCGTCGCGATCTATGCACCCATCAACATCGCAATCGCGGGTCCGCATTCGACGGCCGTAGCCGATCAGGTCAACAACGTGCACATCGACCAGAGTGCGATCCAGATCGCCGGACTTGGCGGGGACGGCGGCCACGGCAATCTCGCGCTGGGTGGCGATCTTTCCGCCCACCTTCTGTCGGATCTTCACCTGCTGGGATAGCGAAATATCGCGCCGCTCGCACAAGCCCGATCGCGAGCCGCGTCGACACTCTGCGCATGCAAGCTCGCCCTGCGGGCTCTCCCGGATGTTTCGAGTTCCGATGTTGCGCGACGAATGTCGTACTTTCGTACGTAGGTCGACCAAACCGGATGGTGTCCGATTTGACATCTATCGCCATCGCGCCTGGGCGGATCAGACTTTGCCGCGCGCGTCCGCCCGATCGGGATGGACGATGCGCGAAGCCAGCAGAAAGAGGGAGGCTCAAATGTTGCCCAAAGCGATCAGCATCTCGGACTCGATCGAATTCAAATCGATCAGCACCGGTGGTCAAAGTGTCGGAAATGGAGGCGACGGCACCTTCAAGGGAGCCATCATCAGCAAGCCGACGCTCAACTTCGATCCAACCAACAAGGCGGAAGGTGCCGACGTGCACGTGAGCACCGGCGATCACGTCAAGCAGACGGCAGATTGGGATGCCGGCGGGGCCAACGCGAAGGCCTCGTGGTTTTCGAAGGCCCATGGCGGAGACGCCGAGTCGAACGGAAGCCAGAAATCCTACAGCGGTCACGATACCTCCAAGGTATACGCCAATACGGATGCGACCCAGATCAACAAGGTCTGGGTGGATCAGCACCAGGAGGTCGTGGCCGGCATCGGCGGCAATGGCGGAGACGGCAACGCGGCGGTGGGCGGAGAGGTGAGCTTCCATCTCGATACGTTCTGACCATCGGCTCGTCCGACTGGCAGGACCGGTGGCTTCCGCCACCGGTCCTGACGCTCGAGCCAATACCCCGCCGATACCGTTGGCAGATGACGTTAGCCATCGGTCAAGTGCGCCGGACCTCGATTTCAGGCGGTAACGATCATGCTGATGCCGCCCCTTCAATGGCCTATCCTGCCGCAGATCCGGACGCCACTGCACGCGGCCCTCCGGTCCTGCGCGGGACCGCTCGGTCTCGTATTCGCCTATAGCTGCAGCTACAACCTGCTTCTGTTTGCGCCCTCCATCTATCTTCTTCAGATCTACGACCGGGTGTTGTCGAGCCGGAGCGGCGACACGTTGCTTCTGCTCACGCTTATTGTCGCGATCACAGTGGTCGTGGGCGGCGTGTTCGATGCATTGCGGCGCGCCGTCCTGGGACGCCTTGGCGCCTGGCTCGACGATCGCCTTCGTCCTTGCGTGCTTTCGGCCGGCCTCGAATCGGCGTCTCGCAGCGACTCGACGCAAGCGTCGGGCGCATATCGGGATCTCACCGTGCTGCGCCAGTTCGTCGAGTCCGGCGCATGCACGCTGCTGTTCGACGCGCTCTGGGCGCCCTTGTTCCTCCTTGTCCTCTTTCTGATCCATCCCCTGCTTGGCGTGGTGGGCGCCTGCTGCGTCGCCTTCCTGTTCGCGCTCACGGTTGCCGGAGAGCTGGTCACGGAAGACGTTCTGCAAAGATCCGGCGCCGCACTGTCCAGAAGCTGCGGCCGCCTCCAGACGGCCGCGGGCAACATCCACATGATCCGCGCCATGGGAATGTTCGACAGCGCAGCGCGCATGATTCACCGTGACGCGCAGCACGCGCGCAGGGAGCACGATGTGGCACTCCGGCGAGGCGAGATCGTCATGCTGGCCACCAAGCCGGTTCGCGCGCTGTCGCAGGTCTTGATCATGGGGGCTGCCGCGTGGCTCGTCCTCGATCACGGGAAGAGCCCCGCAATCATATTTGCTTCCACGCTGATGTTCAGCCGGGCGCTCGCGCCGGTCGAAAGTGCGCTCGCTGGCTGGAAATCACTCGTAACGGCCCTGAGCGCCTGTCAGCGGCTCGGCGCACTTCTCGCCGCATTCCCCGTCGCGCTGCAGCAGAGCGCGGAGGTTTCTCCGCCGCAGGCGCGAAGCGGCCTCGTCGTCGACAATGTTAGCGTGCGGCTTGCGGGGACCGACCATGTTCTGCTGAACGGCGTCTCGTTCAGCCTCATGCCCGGACAATGCCTTGGCATTATCGGTCCGTCCGGGTCAGGCAAATCCTTGCTCGGCCAGGTGATCGCCGGGCTATCGATGCCAACGGATGGCCGTGTCCTCCTCGACAATACCGGCGTCCCGCTGCTTCGCGAGGGCCGAAACGGCGACCGCCTTGGATATCTCCCCCAGGATATCAACCTGCTCGGCGACACGATCAACGACATCATCGCACGCCTTGAAGATGCCGACCGGCGGGAGGTCGTCGAAGCGGCCAAGCTCGTCGGAATCCATGGGGCGATCATGCGCCTGCCGCAGGGTTACGACACGATGGTTCACAGCGAAACAAACTTCTCGCGCGGCTATCGGCAGCGCCTCGGACTTGCCCGCGCCTTTTTCGGCAGTCCACGCCTCATCGTTCTCGACGAACCCAACGCCAGCCTCGACTACGGGGGCGAGCGAATGCTCCTGGATGCCATCGAGCGCATGAAGCTCGCAGGTGTCATCCTTGTCGTCGTCACTCACAGGATGGGTCTCCTCGCAGCCACGGACAAAATTGCCATCATGGAAGACGGTGCGATCGCCGCATTCGGCGACAGCGAGGACATCTTTGAACGGCACTTGAGCCGCCCCCAAGTTACTTCGCAGATTGCGCCATGATTTGGAATTCTCTCATCATCCGGAAGTTTCCCGCCGTCTCGAGACTTCCCATGATCTGGGAGCAGCTCATGCGAGCTCCGGCGCGCCCCGCGCCCGCCCGGCGATTTGGCGTCGTGGTGACCGCAATCGACGATTTCGAGCCGCTGGAATTTCCATGGTGCTCGACGCCCACGCCGACCTCTCCGCGCGGAAGGCTTCGCGGTCTCACAGTCGCGGGCAATCTGCTGGTGCTCTGCTTCATGCTGGGGCTTGGTACATGGGCTAGCCTCGCGCCTCTCGAGAGCGCCGCGATCGCGTCTGGCGTCGTGGAATCGGAGTCGAGCCGCAAGACGATTCAGCATCTGGAAGGCGGTATCGTCAGGAGGATCCTTGTTTCGGATGGCGATATCGTGCGAAGCGGCCAAATACTGATCGCGCTGGACGACACCCGGGCCGCCTCGGAGATGCAAAGCCTTCAAGGCCAATTGTGGGATGCAGTTGCTCGTGCCGCACGGCTTCAAGCCGAGCAGCAGAGATTTGAGAGGATCGCAATTCCGGACGCGCTGGAACAGGACAGCAAGCAGAACGGGGTGGCCGCCGCTGCGGTTTCGGCGCAGCAGTTCATTTTTCAGGCGCGCCTCCAGGTTCACGAGTCGCAGCTTACGGTCATTCGCGAACGAAGGCGTCAAGTCGAGAAGGAGATCGAAGGTCTCAAGGCTCAGGAGAGCGCCACCGGGCAGCGGGTCGACATCGTCCGGGAGGAACTGGATATGGTCGCGACCCTCGTCAACAAGGGGCTCGAGCGGCGACCGCGGCTTCTGAACCTGCAGCGGGAGCTGGCCGACGTTGAAGGCCGCCGCGGCGAGATCGCCGCGCAGATTTCTCGCGCCGCGCAGGTCATCAGCGAACAGCAGGCCACATTGTTCAAGCTCGAGAGCGAGAGGCAGAACGAGATCGCACAGTCGCTTCGTGAAGCGCAGAACCAGATATTCCAGCTCCGCGAGCGATTGCTTGCGGCCAAGGATCAGCTATCGCGAACGGAGATCAAGGCGCCCGAAGACGGCGTGATAACCGATCTGCGGATTCATACGGCCGGCGGCGTCATCGGAGCTGGTGCTCCGCTCATGGACCTGGTACCCCGGCAAGATCGCCTCATCGTGACCGCGCGCCTGAGGCCCGAGGACATCGACGTGGTTCATCCCGGCCTCAATGCCGAGGTTCACCTCCTACCGTACAATCAGCGTCGCGTGCCTCGCCTGAAGGGAACCGTCGTGCACGTATCCGCGGACCGGCTCCTCGACAAGCGTACCGACCAGCCATACTACGCGACCAAAATCCGGATCGACGAGGCGCAGATCGCGGCAAACGACATCCAGATCGTCCCCGGTATGCCGGTTCAAGTGTTCATCACGACAGGGCGCGGTACTGTGGCTCTCTACGCGCTCAGGCCCCTGCTCGACAGCTTCCGTGGTGCATTCAGAGAGGACTAGTTTTCCAGCATTGGAGCTGCGCCGGGATCGTCATCGCGACTCTGCGCGGGCAACCGGCCGCGCCAGCGGAGGACAGCTTCCGTGCGATTGTGCGCAGCACATTTCCTCATGATATGCTGGATGTGCATTTTGACTGTGCTTTCCGAGAGGTTCAATTTGGCGGCGATCAGCTTGTTGGGCAGGCCGAGCTCCAATTCCGCCAGAACTTGTTGCTCACGAGGCGTGAGATCGGTCACGCTCCTGTCGATAGCCACTCCGACTCCCTCGTTCATCAGATATGCGGGCGCAAGCCCGCGCGTATCCGACGGCTCCAGATCCGCTATCCTGTTCGTCCGGGCCACGGGCAACGGCCGGTAGACGCCACCAACAAGAACAAGCCGCAGGCCAGCCATGGCGATCTCGATCGATAGCGAGGTGGAAAGAAAGCCGCGCACGCCCCGCTGCATCGCAGCCTGCACGGTCGGCTCGTCATCATGGTTTGACAGGACTGCAACGGCGGCGTTGGGACAACACTCCGCAACGAAGGCGAGATCGTCCTCAACCGAAGGATCGCCGATGGGCCTATCCGCGATACTCAGCACCACCAGACGAACATCGCGGGCTGACGTAGAGTCCAGGCTTTGGACCGTTGCCATGTCAAGGATCTCAAGGTGGTCCAGCTCCCGCCTGAGGACGTTCAGCATGCATGTGCGAGGCAATAGGAGCGGCTCGATGATTACCAGAACCGGCAAGTGAAGCGATTCATTGAGCCGTTTTGAGGTGTTCGTTATGTCGTGCATGATTTCCTCGAGATGAAAAGAACTTCCGCGATATTCCCATTCCGTATTGCGTCTTCCCCTGCTGCTGCTGCATTCATTCTGAATGCATCATCACGAGGCGCAGTGCCGCCGTTAGTGCCGTATCCACTGCGGGATCACTTTGCGGCTGGGTGGAAATTCTTTCCGCTCAAATCACTTGGGTGCGTACCGCGCCGTGGCGCAGTCGACGCCTCCCCTAATTGCAGATATTTCGATACGCCGTTGACGCCGCCGACCCTGACTTGCCGTCGACGACATATGCTTCATCCTCCTTCACGAGGTAAAGAAACGGCCTGTCCGCGGTCTCGCCGCCTGGCGCGCTTCTTCCTTTCACACGCCCGCAAATTGTATCCACAGGGCGTCCAAGCGTGTTCTTTCGCATCGTGCGCTTCATATCGGTGAATTCGGCCGATTCTGGATCCTCCATCTTCGCCGAGATCGTGGCCTTCGCCTTGTCCAGGACAGGATCTGAAGTTTCCGCGGAGTGTTCGGATGCCGGGACGCCGATCCTCGTCCGAGGCGACGCCACCTTGGCAAGGTCGGCCGCTCCACGCTTCTTCGGGGAAGATCTCTTGCCGGACCTTGCCGGAGTAGCAGAATTCGATTTGACGGCCGCAGGATCTGGCGCCAAAGCCATCTGCATTGGCAGCGCGGGTCGGGCGACTGCGCCCCCGTTGAAACAGGGGCGTGACGCGCAATTAAGGAAATACCCTCGGGAAGGCGCGAACCAGCCAAAGCCGATCAGGACTCCCGCCAGCACTCCAACAAAAAGCAGTCCCATCCGATTCCCCTCCGCGGGAGGTCGGTTCGCACTCGTAACTAAGGACTAACTGCGCGCTGGTAATCTATCTGTTGCGCAAAAGCGTTAAGCGCTCATTAAGCGCGCGCGGTTGTCCGGCACGTGCCTGGATGAGCGGATCAGATCCGTGCCGAACTACCGCAAAGGGCCAATCGTGAAAGCAATCATGGCCGATTTGGTCCGCTCTTGGACCCTTCTGCCGATCGCCGGCTTGTGTGGCCCTCAGGCCAGTTTCGAGGCACCGCACCAGTTTCGCACCAGAAACGGCGTGAACGAAACGGAACGAAGGCCATCGGACTCGAACAAAAACGCACGAAGGTCAACGAACCTGATCGAAATTCTGCCGCTCATAACGGTCTGGTTGCAGGTTCGAATCCTGCCGGGCCCACCAGTGGATCAATGGTTAGCAGCTTTCCATTGTCTTTCGGTTGGAGGCGGCACCAGAAATTGCCTGTGTAGCTACTCGTTGTTTTGCTTCAACGGCGACCAACTACCGATCCAGATCCGGGTCCGGCGCCGGCTCTTCTTCTTGAGTGTAGATCCCGCGGCTCTATCGCACCAACCCGGGGCAACAACGTTGAGAGTCTGTTGCATCGAACGGCCGACTAGGTCGACGTTGTCCCTTCCGTACCGCTGTAAGAGCCGCCGTCTGGTGTAGTCCTTCGTCGCCAGGAAATACAAAGTTGCGGACACGATCGCCTCAAAGACGAGTTCGAGTTGGCGATGGTTCGACCAAAGGAGAATTGCGCCGCTCATCGCAAACGCCACCGCCGACGCAAACGGACTCAGCATCTCATCGGTCATGGGGATGCTTCTATTCCGGAGCCAAGCTGCGCTTCCGGTCCGCCACAGCACCTATCGTGCAAGTGGTTTGGTCCCGAGACTCCAACGAGAGATAGGGCCCTGGTCGCACACAGCGACTTGGTCCGGATCCAAATCCAGCCCTTTCGGAGAGCCTGTCTTCGTCGTACGATGCGTCCCCCGAAAGCTCGGGTGAACACGAGACGGCGCGAATTTCTCCGGGCGCAACGGCGGCTGTTCGTCTCCCATTGGTGCTGAGGCGATCCGCACGGATTGACCGCAAGCCGGCCGGATGCTCCTCCATCGCACGCGCCGTCTCTTGGTCCGCCAGCAGTGCGGTGATCATTTCGATCTGAGCGCATCTGCCGTATCGAGCTAGCGATCTTTGATTTTCGGCCAAGAGATCAACAGTCAGTCATGTGAACGATCCAATTGCCTAGTCCGGACGCCGACCATGTCCGATCAACGATCAGCAGCTTCCGACATGGATGCATACCGCGGCCTCAGCTACGTCGGCGGTTTGGTCGTGATTGGAGCGATCTATCTCGCCTCGGCAAAGGGCGGCCTTGCCCTCGCCTCTATCCATCCCAGCGCAACGCCAATTTGGCCGCCGACAGGTGTCGCGCTGGCGGCGGTGCTGTTGTGGGGATATCGAACTTGGCCCGCAATTTTTGCGGCGGCGATGATCGCCAATGCGACGACGGCCGGCTCCGTTGCCACCGCATTTGCGATTGCAACAGGCAACTCGCTCGAAGCGGTTGCCGGCGCGTATCTCATTAAGCGGTGGTCAGGCGGCTGTGAGACGTTTTCAACGCCAGATTCTGTTGCAAAGTTTACCCTGATCTGCGTCGTGATCGCGACACCGATCAGCGCCAGCATTGGACTGAGCAGCCTGGCACTCTTCGGGTACATCGAGCCGAAGAATTTCGCGGACGCGTGGATCACCTGGTGGCTGGGAGACGTGACCGGCGCACTGGTCATTACCCCTGTTATCGTGCTGTGGGCATCAAACCAACATCATGGCTTCAACCGGCACGATTTTTTGGAAACGGCCGGGGTCCTCGCGACAGCGGCGGCTGTTGGCCTCATTGCTTTCAGCCCCCTGATCGAGCAGACGCCCGGCCGAGATCCACTCGGCTTTCTGGCGATCCTGCCCATGCTATGGGCGGCCCTGCGTCGCGGTCCACGCGATACCGCAACGGTTGCCCTCGTGCTTGCGGGCATTACGATTTGGGCAACGCACACGGGCGGCGGCCCCTTTGCGACGCCAGATCGCAATGCGTCATTCCTGCTGGTGTTGATGTTCTTGATCAGTATAACCGTTCCAAGCTTGCTGCTGAGCGCGGATGTCGAAGTCCGCAAGAACGCGGAAGGAAACCTGCGCCGCGCGCACGTCGAACTCGAGCAGAAGGTCGCAGAGCGCACGCAGGAACTGGAGCTCGCCAACACAGCGAAGTCGCGCTTTCTCGCCATGGCAAGCCATGATTTGCGGCAGCCTTTACATGCGTTGGGCTTGTTCGTCGCCCAGCTGCGCACGCCGCTCAAGCCGGAGGAAAGGACAAGAACGATCGAACGGGTCGACGCAACCCGCAAGGAAATGGATGAAATGTTCAATTCGCTCCTGGACATTTCCAGGCTCGATGCCGGGATGCTTACCCCCAAAATCACCGAGTTCCCGATCGGACGCCTGTTGCAAAAAATCGAGACGGCGTTTGACCAGGCGACGCAAAAGAAAGGTTTGCGGCTACGCGTCAGGCCAAGTGACGCCTGGGTGCGAAGCGACGCGATGCTGCTCGAACGCATCATGCTGAATCTTGTATCAAATGCGGTGCGCTATACGTTGCAGGGCGGGATTCTGGTCGGATGTCGTCGGCGCGGTGAAATGTTGCGTATCGAAGTATGCGACACCGGTCCCGGCATTCCCGAGGATCAACAGCAGAATATCTTTGGCGAGTTCTTTCAAGTTCCTACCTCAGAACAGAACCGGTCCGGCGGACTCGGCCTCGGCCTCGCTATTGTCGACAAGCTTCGCCTGCTTCTCAACCATCAAATCGACCTGGCTTCGACGGTGGGCCGAGGTTCGCGATTTGCGATCCTGGTTCCGAGAGTCGATCAATGCGTCAGGTCCGCGGCGCCCGCCGACTTACCCTACCCCGGCGCCTTGGCGGCCGACGGCAAGGCAATCCTTGTTATTGCCGATACTCCGATCGTGCAGGAGGGAACGGGCGGATTGCTTAGCAAATGGGGATATTCGGTTCTTGCCGCCGGATCCGACGAAGCTGCACTGGTCCGGCTTGCCGAGTGCGCACAACGCCCCGATCTCATAATCTCGGACTATCATCTCGCAAGCGGGAAGACCGGAATCCGGGCTATTGAACAAATCAATGCAGCGTTTGGCTCGTCAATTCCCGCCATTCTCATCAGCGGCGATACCGCAGCTGAACCTCTGCGGGACGCTAGGGACAGAGGATACATTTTGCTGCACAAGCCCGTCGACCCGATGCGGCTCCGCGCTGTCATGCATGAGCTCCTTAGGAATCATGATGGTGAAAGAGGCACGGGGGCAGTTTCATGATTCGGATTTCGGCGGCCATTCCCAGCCCATTTTTCCGACTTTTATGACGGCCTCGGTGCGCGTCGCCACGCCGAGTGCCTTGAGAACGAACGTGATGTGGTTCTTCACCGTCGGCACTGCCATATTGAGCGTCCTGGCAATGACCTTGTTGCTTTTTCCTTTCATCAGGAGCGCCAGTACGTCGATCTGACGATCGGTCAACCCGAGTCCCTTGAGCGAGTCGCGAGCCAAAGGTTTATCTGCGAACCGCGGACCCGCTGTTTCCTCCAGAATCTTGGAGGGAATGTAGACTCCGCCGGAGAACACCAACTCAATGGCGTTGAGCATCACTTCACGTTCCGTGGTCTTCGGGATGAAACCCAGCGCGCCAAGTTTGAAAGCGCGCCTGACCGTATCCTGATCATCGGAGGACGAGAGAATGACGATAGCAATCGTCGCATAGCGCTGGCGCAGTTCGCAAAGGACAGAGAAGCCGTCGCGGTCAGGCAAATTGATATCGAGCAAAATGAGGCTGATATCGGGATGCTCCTCGACAATGTGCATGGCCTCTCGACTGCTCGATGCTTCCAATATCACGGCTTCTCGCTTCAACTCCTTCAGGACAGCGTGCAACGCTTCGCGAATCAATGTGTGATCGTCAACAATAAGTACCTTCATAAAAATGCTCTCCGTCTTCTGACGCCCGGAGATCAATGAAAAATCATACACCCAGCTTCGAAACCGTCCATCTGCTATCTCTGGTCCAGCGGTTCGCCGCCCGCACTCAAAGTAGGAGCCGCGGGCTGCTGTGTGCTATGGTTGCAATCGGCACACATCGTAAGCAACGCGAACTACACGAAGCGCGAAGCTCACTGGTCCTTCGTCCACGCGAGCGATGAATTGCTCATCACGTGTCTCACCGGCGTCAAATAGATGCCGCGGCCCGGACGGTACCTTGGTCATAGGACCTAGGCACCTCTCTGTACCGACCTCCGACCGGTTTACACACTGCGCCACTTGAACGATGATGTCGACAGTCAGCTTCTCCACCAGCTTTTTGCTCAGCGCGGCCATTGTCTCAATTGCTGTCGTGGCCCGGTCGGTGTGAAGCAACGCTGGACTGCTGCGCTGTCACGAACCCGCCGCCGCAGGCCGCTTTTTTGTCAGATTCGATTCCTGTCGATCGTTCCTCTTGAAGCGTGCGCGCACGCTGGACGAGGCAAGCCAATGCATGACCGAACCGCCACCCCGAAGCCATCGGCGGCCGCGCTGCCGGAGCTGAAAGCCAACGGCCGCGACCTGCGCATTGACGCCTGCCGCGGCATCGCGCTCTGGTGCATCTTTCTTGATCATGTCCCCCATAACATTGGAAGCTGGCTGACGCTACGGAACTACGGCTTCAGCGATGCCGCGGAAGTGTTCATGTTCGTTTCGGGCGTCACCTGCGCACTGGCCTACGGCAAGGTATGGAGCTGCGAAGGATGGACCAGCGTGATCCGCCGCACGCTGCGGCGAAGCTGGGACATCTATATCGCATTTCTTCTGCTCACGCTCGCCTGCGCCATCCTAGTCCACATCGCTGGCGTGGAACGCCTTGCTGACGAGAGCAATACGCGCATTCTGCTGGACCAGCCTGGCGCGACGCTCGCGCACGCGGCAATTCTGCAATACCGCCCGGTCAATACCGACGTGTTGCCGATCTTCGTGCTTCTCCACCTCTTGTTCGCGCCGTTGCTGTGGTTGCTGCTCCGACTGCCGAACCTGACGCTGGGCGCCTCGCTGGCGCTTTATGCGCTGGTGCATATGTTCGGCTGGTCCTTGCCGGCGTGGCCGAACGGCCACTGGGCTTTCAATCCACTGGCCTGGCAGCTGCTGGTGGTGCTTGGCGCGTGGGTGATAATCGAGGGCGAAAGAGTGCGCCCCTGGCTAACGTCACGCATGGCGCTTGCGCCTGCCATTCTCTATCTGGTCGTCAGCCTCGTCATCGCATTGAGCTGGAGAATCAAGCCGCTGGAAGCGTTGATCCCGCAGGGGCTGACGAAGTTGGCTTATCCGGTAGACAAATCGAATCTCGATCCGTTGCGTCTATTGCATTTCTTGGCTCTTGCGGTTGTAGCGGTATGGCTCGTGCCACCCAATCGACAAGCATTGACGACTGCGGTGATGCGCGGCGCCATCCTCTGTGGCAAGAACTCGTTGCCAATCTTCTGCCTCGGCGTTCTGCTTACGCTGGTCAGTCTCCTGGCTTTGCTCGACATATCGGAGGGGCTTGCGATGCAGATCACGCTCAGCGTCGGTGGCGTCCTAACGATGATCGTGGCGGCGACGCTGCTGAACTTGATCAAGATCAAACCCAGGTCGCAGCCGATCATTGCACTGCAGATGAGTGTGCGCGCCCCTCAGGACGCGTGGCGCACAGTTGGCGGGCGCACCCTGGAGGCGTTTCGCCGAGGACTGCGCGAGTTCGGATGGGCCCGCGGCCGGAATCGCCTCGGCGATTGCCAGGTCGCGAAGCGGCAATCCGACCACGGGCCGTGTCTCGCAGGCGAATTGGTACGGCTCAAGGCGGATGCCATCGCGGCGGCGGCGAGACCTGCAGCCATGGCGGCCAAGAATGCAACCGCGACGGTTCCAGTCTGAGCGATCATTCCTCATGTCCGACGGTCGTTAGCCGGGCGCCCCCTCGCGGCGCTCGGCCTTTGCGCGCTCCCGCGCCTGGCCGCTCATAACGGTCTGGTTGCCGGTTCGGGTCCCGCCGCGCCCATCACCCAAATTATGAACTTGTCGGTGCTCGCCAAGCCACTGCACCTGAAGCGCACGCTTGGTCGCCCGTTGCCGCATTTCGGTGCGCACCAAGTCAGTGCTCTTGCGTGTCCGTCTGACCTGATTTCTATCGCTCAAGCGGCGATTACGGTGACAGTGCACCAAATTTCAATTTATTGGCAGGTTCGAAAACCGGAGGCGAACTGCCTCCCCGCCCAGACGTCCCTTCACCCCTCCACCCGCCACAGCCTCCACCTTTCCGGCACACCCTTCAGCCGGTGCACGCCGTGATCCTTCAAGCTGATCGCAGATTGCGTCTTCATCAGCTCCTTCACCGCGCTCGAGACCAAAACCTCCCCGGCGCGCGCCTTGGCGGCCACGCGGGTGCCGATGTGGAAGGCGAGGCCGACCATCTCGCCGCCGCTGATGGTGTATTCGCCGGCGTGCAAGCCGACCCTGATCTCGAGGCCCAGCGTGCGCACGGCTTTCTGGATCGCGGTCGCGCAATTGACGCCGGCGGCGGGCTTCTTGAACGTCGCCAGCACGCCGTCGCCGGTGGTCACGACTTCCTTGCCGCGCGAGCTCTTCAATTCCTTGCGGACGGCCGCGTAATAATGGCCCATCACCTTGGTCCAACGCGCATCGCCGAGCTTCGCAGCCTTCGCGGTCGAGCCGACGATATCGACGATCAGGATGGTGGCGAGCGCCTGCTTGAGCTCGGCGCCACCGTTCGCGGACCGACGCCGCAGCGCGATCGGTCCGGTCAGCGGCTCATAGCGATGGCTGCGGCGCCGAGCGATCGCTGCTTTGGCGTAGTCCTGCGCGCGCTGCGCCGTGCCGCAACGGATCGTCTTCTCCTGCGGCGATCGCGACCAGGAGACCTTGCGCCCATCGCCGGCGCCATTGACCTCCACGGCGCCCCATTTCAGGAAGACCGTCGAGCCGACCCGCCGAATGCACCAGGCCTTTGAGGTGTATCCGGATACGTTCGACTGAAGGACTCCGATGCGAAGGAATTTGGGCATGAATGTGCGGCCGATCGAGGGACCGTTGAGCGCTTTCGGGACGGAGCCTATTCGTACAATCCTGCATCGGCAATAGGGCTTTGCCATCGTTCGGCGCGGTGGAATCCATGGGGCCGACGTCCACCGACAGGAGCAGGCGAAGCACAGATCGATGTGCTATCCTCATGCGAGGGCAGCAAGGGAGAGAGAAAAGATGTCAACAAGCGTCAAGCAAATGCTGGAAGCCGCGAACGCGGCAGTCCCCAAGATCACCTCGGACCAAGCGGCCGAGATGATCAAGAACGGCGACACGCTTGTGGTGGACGTTCGCGATGCCCCGGAAGTTGCCGCCAGCGGCAAGATCGCGGGCGCCGTGAATGTCTCGCGCGGGATGCTGGAGTTTCGCGCCGATCCAGAGTCGCCGTATCACGACAAGGCGTTCGACAAGAGCAAGACCGTCATTCTCTACTGCGCGTCTGGCGGCAGATCGGCGCTGGCCGGGAAGCTCTTGAAGGATATGGGGTACGAGAAGGTCTACAACGTCGGCGGCTTCAAGGACTGGTCGGGGGCTGTCGAGAAGTAGCAATCACCGGCCGGCGCGCCGCGTGAGCGATCGGCCGTAGAGACAATCAATGTCCGAATAGACTGACGCTGCCGCCCTGGCGGGGCTCGCCGTTCACAGGTTCGGCGGGCTCCGAAGCCAAACGTCGTCCCGGCGGCAGGCGCTCAGGATGAGGCCTAGGTTGCGGCCAAATCTTGGGGCCCGCATGGCGAGGAGCCGGCCTCAGCGGGGCGTTGCGAACCATGCAGGCCGAGCACGTTCGCTGGCCTCGCAGCTGTCATATGCGATCGCGCTGTTCCCGGTGGGGAGAGATATTCCGAGGTCCCGACTCGCATGGTTTCAGCCAATTGGCACTTCCTGCGGCAAGGCGCGTTGCAGTCCTTTCGAGGAGGTGCAGATGACCAAGGCCAAGACTTTCGACGTGCAAAGCGCAAAGACGGGGACGCAGCCAACGCTCAATCCCGGTGACGAAGCCCCGCGGGGAACGACCGGGACCGGCGAAGATGTTTGTCCGGATTGTCACGGCAAGGGGCGCATTGACGGCGCTTCTTGCGCCACCTGCGGCGGGAGCGGGACCGTCATCCGGGCAGTTGGCGGCGCCTGACTTTGCTCCGTCAATGGGCCTTCGTCTTCATAGCAACGATCAGCCTTCACGCGTGTTTTCCGGACTCTGGACACAGCGAGGCGCGCCATGAGCAAGGAAGCCGGACTGACCCCTGACGACTTCCCGATCGAAGCCGACAAGGACAAATTGAAGACACACAAGGGCGACCCCGTCGCCTCGGCCGAGTCGGAGCAGATTGCGGACCAAATCGCCGACCGCCTGAACGAGCATGCTCACCAGGAAGAGCAGGATCGCTGGTCAGCCTAGCGGCATAGCTTCGGCCAACCGGGAATAGGAACGCCCGGCGTTCCCGCGCATTGGCCTGCCGCCGGGGTTCCACAATTCCGGCAAATGGCGGCCTCGGCTCGACCCCCGCCCCCGGACCGCCGGGCCGGGGCTGCCTGGCTTTGCGCAAAGGAGCGGACATGAAAGCACTCGTCATCGCAGGGCTCATTGCGGCGCTCGCGTCTCAATCCATCGCGCTTGCGCAAGGCGGCGCGGGTGCGTCCAGGACCGGGTCGAGCATCGATTCGACCGGGACAGGCGGCACGACCGGAGCAGGCGCCTCGGGCCTCAATACGTCATCGGATAACAACAGCGGCGGCGCGAGCGCGCCGGCCAAGTCATCAACGACCCGGCCAGGGGACAACGACCCCAGGCAAACCCAGGGCGGTCAGCAGGCCATGCCGAACTCCGGCTCGAACCGCAAATAGGCGCCGCTGGGTCGAATTCAGCCGGCGCCGTGCGCCGCTCACCCCTGATACGCAAACAGCTCGATCGGGTCGCTGAAGCCGCGCACCTCGTGCTGGCCGACATGCTCCAGCGCGAACTCCTTCTCCACCAGTTCGGCGAAGGCGCGCGACAGCAGCACCGTTCGTCCGAGCTGCTTCGTGAGCGCCTCCAGGCGCGAGGCCATGTTGACGGCGGGGCCGATCACGGTGAAATCGAGCCGGCTGGTTGAACCGATATTGCCGTACATGACGTCGCCGACATGGACGCCGATACCGTAATTGAGCGGCGCGCGGCTGGTCGCACTGTTCCGCTCGTTCAAGGCGGCCATGGCCTTGCGGGCTTCGGTCACGGCATGGAGCAGGTTGGCGCAAGCGTCGGGCTGGCTGAGCGGGAAGATGGCGAGCAGGCCGTCGCCGATGAATTTGAGGATTTCGCCGCCATACCGCGCGATGGGTTCGGACATCGCGTCGAAATAGTCGTTAAGGAGATCGATGACGTCATCGCGCGGCCAATTGTCCGAGATTTTTGTGAAGTCTCTGAGGTCGCAGATCATGATCGCGGCGCGCACCGTCGTGCCGGTACCGCGCCTGGTGGCGCCGGCCAGGATCAACTCGCCGGCATGGTGGCCGACATAGGTCTCGAGCAGCGTGCGCGCCAGGCGGTTCTTGACGCGGATCTCGCTGACCAGCGCTAACACCGGCAGCAGCTTCTTCAGGCCGGCGATATGCGCATCGTCGAACCCGCCGGGACGATCGGTGGCGAAGGTGACGAGGTGGCGCTTGCCGAGCGTGTGGTAGAGCGGCCAGGCCACATAATCGGTCAGGCCTCGCGCCCGCATCTCGTCGTAGAGCGCGTGCCTGCGGCCGAGCGAACGATCCTGCTCCAGCCGCTCGCGCACCTCGTCGGCGCCTTCAAGGATCTCATTGGCGGCGCTGCCGATGTATTCGGAGCGCTCACGAACGTCGTAGTCGACAAGTGCAATCTCCGCCTCGCGCATCCCGTCGGACCACATCATCCGCGCTCCCAGCCATTGCGGGTGATGGATCAGGATGTGAAGCGTCGACCGCTTGAGCGGGATGCCGGCCTGCTGGAGGCGGACGCACATCTGCGCGAAGATGTTATCGACGAAGCGCTCGTCGCGCGTGCCGTTGGTCAACCAGTCGACGACATTGTCGGCTTGCGTGGCGGGGGCGTGAATGTCTGGCGCGTCCATATCTTGCCCCTTTGAGCGGCGGTCTGCATCGCGCAGATATCGTGCTCCGGCGCGACGGCGTCAACCTGGCCAGTTGCCCGGTTTGTGCGCAGCCGCCGTTTGGGGAGGCGCCATCTCACCGACGATCCGGATCGACCCCAACACCGCCAGACCCGATGCGAGCGCGAGGCTCGACGGCTCGGTGAGTTCGACCTTCAGCGTGCCGCCATCGGGAATCGCGAAGCCCTCCCCGCCAAGACGGACGCTGCAATCGCCCCGAACCGCGTAAACCAGATGCGTGCCGGCAAACAACGACCGATCGCCGGGCGGCCTGAGCGCTTCGAGCTCGACCTCGACCGCACCACGCCGCGCCATCAGGTTCACGACCTCGACCGGACCGGCCTCGAGCTTCGTCACGATATCGAGCTCCCCGGCGAAGCGCACGGTCGTGAAAGGTTCTCGTTCATCGAATTCCTGCGCAGGCGACTTCAGCACCAGCCCGCGCCCGCCCACAACCATCTGGAGGCGGTCGATGCCGGGCATGTAGGAGAACGGACCGGGCGTAACGATAGGCGTACTGGCAAAGCGCCAGAGCAGGCTGTCCCAATCCTTCACCGGTGCATCACCGCGATGGGCATCCGCGATGTCGGTGAAAAAGCCGCCGCCGTTTTTCCACGGCGAGCGGGTGTAGTGTTCGGGCTTGAGCAGCGTGGTTTTCATATCCGCATCATGCCCGTGCTGGGCAGACTTTGCCAACCGGTTTGGCGGACGGCGCGCGCTTCTGCGTCGTGCTATTTCGCGGTCAACGCTGCAACCGGACGGCATGAGACATCGGGCGCCGCGGCTGAATATTGCCGACAGCGGTCGCGCGCGGCTTCGCCGGTGAACTTGTTGGGACCAGGGCCGAGACGGCCAGGCGTGCTGACCGTTAGCCTGGCGATCGCCCGAAGCTGCCGTCCTGGATCGACGTTCATGGTTGTTTCCCCCCTTCGGTCGGACACGGCTCCCCTGTCATTGCTCTTCGCTGGCTTCCGCCGTTCGTTACCTCTGGCCGGTCCAATCCGACGCGGCCAATGCTCTCCCGCTAATGTCTCAATAGCGCCAACGCATTGGATTTGAACGGCCGCCTGCCCGCTAATCCTGACCCAAGCGCGCCTTCGTGCGCCAGATCCAAGCGGTCTCACGGATTCGTGAGTAGCTTCTTAGTAACGCGCGCTGCGCGCGGAGCGAAGGAGATTATGCGCTTTCGCCTGCCAGGCGATGCCATTTCGAACAGGAGAAACTCCGATGTCTGCCAAGCACGTCGTCACGTCGATCGTTCTCGCCGGCGCGGTGTCAACCGCCCTCGCCACCCTCGCGGCCGCCGGTCCGCTGACCAAGGCGGAGGCCGATGCGGCCGTCGCCGCCAAAAAGGAAAAATGCTTCGGCGTCGCGCTCAAGGGCCAGAACGATTGCGCGGCGGGGCCGGGCACGACCTGCCAGGGCACATCCACCGTCGATTTCCAAGGCAACGCCTGGAAGTTCGTGCAGGGCGGCACCTGCACCAGCATCGAGCTGCCGAACGGCAAGAAGGGTTCGCTCAAGCCGGTCTAATGCACCGCGTCGCGCCCACGACAACAGTGAAGAGCGGAGAAGACAATGACGACGGCAACCGTGCCCGAGGCGTCTGCGGTGCCACTCCGCTACTCCGCTCCCATCGGCGGTGTTGCCGGGACGAGCTTCAAGCCCGAGCACCTCCAGGCCATCCTGAGCACGGGCCGGCAATGCGGCTTCTTCGAGGTACATGCCGAAAACTATATGGGCGCGGGCGGCCCGCCGCATCGCGCGCTGGAGGCGATCCGCCGCGACCATCCGCTGTCGCTGCACGGCGTCTGCATGTCGATCGGCGGACCCCCGCCGCTCGATAAGGCGCATCTGGCCCGCTTCCGAGGTTTGGTAGCTCGCTACCAACCAGCGCTGGTCTCCGAACACCTTGCCTGGTCAACGCATGAGACCAGCTTCTTCAACGATCTTCTGCCGCTGCCCTACACCGAAGCGACGCTGGCTTGCGTCTGCGACCACATCGACCAGGTGCAGGACGCGATCCGCCGTCCGTTGCTATTGGAAAATCCGTCGACCTATGTCGCCTTTCGCGAATCGTCGATGAGCGAGACCGATTTCATCCGCGCCATTGCCGAACGCACCGGCTGCGGGCTGCTGCTCGACATCAACAACGTCTTCGTATCCGCGACCAATCACGGATTCTCCGCGCTTGAGTACCTCGCGGAATTTCCGCTGGCGCACGTCGGGGAGATTCACCTCGCCGGCCACGCAGAGCAGGCCGATGACGAAGGCGACCTGCTGCTGATCGACAGCCATGACGGCCCGGTCGCAGATGCCGTTTGGAAGCTATTCGAGATCGTCATCCGGCGCCGCGGTGGCGTGCCGACGCTGATCGAATGGGATAGCAAGATTCCGGACTGGCCGGTGCTGCAGGCGGAAGCCGCCGCCGCACAGGCAATCCTCGATCGCTGCAATCAGACTGCGACTGCGGGAGACCGTCATGCCACCTGAGCAGGACCTGTCCTATGCCGCCGCCTTTACGCCGGGACTGCTGGACCCCACGCGGGCGGCGCCCGCGATCGTGGCGGGTCCGAACGGCAAGGCCGCCGGCAAGCGCTACGCCGTCTACCGCAACAATGTCACGGTGAGCCTGATCGATGCCCTCGCTGCGATCTATCCGGCGGTGCAGCGCATCACCGGTCCTGATTTCTTCCGTGCCATGGCGCGCTTCCACATCCGTAGCAGCCCGCCCACTTCCCCGCTGCTGTTCGAATATGGCCGCGAGTTTGCCGACTTCATCACACGTTATGAGTATGCGCAGACAATGCCCTGGCTTGCGGATGTTGCACGCATCGAGCGGGCGTGGCTCGATGCCTACCATGCGCAGGACGCCGCGCCGTTATCGGCCGCTGCGCTGGCGGCCTTCGCCTCGGAACGGTTGGCCGATCTCGTCTTCATCGCGCATCCGGCGCTGCGCATCGTGCGCTCGCCCTTCTCGGCAGTGACGATCTTTGCCGCCAACCGCGACGACGCACCCGTCGGGCGCATTGACGCGTCGACGCCGGAAGACGCGTTGATCACCCGGCCCGAATTCGACGTCATGGTGCGGCGCCTTCCGCCCGGCGGCGCAGTGTTTGCCGAACGTCTTGCGTCGGGCGAGCCACTCGGCGGGGCCGCCGCGTCGGCGCTGGATGCATGCCCCGATCTCGATCTCGCTTCCAACATCACCGGCCTGATCGAGGCTGGCGCATTCACTTCGCTTGCTCTCGGAGACGCATGATGATCACCGACCAACGCATGACTGCGGGAAGCGCCCTGCCATCACTTGGGTTGCTGCTCGACAAGGCCAACTCTCTGATACGGACGATTGCCGCGCCCTCGCTCGTTCAGCTCGTGCTGCGCGCGGCGCTCGCCGTTCCCTTCTGGCGCTCGGGCATTCTCAAGTGGGACGGCTTCCTCAGACTCAACGACACCGCGGTGACGCTGTTCAGCGACGAGTTCATGCTGCACCTGCCCGGCGGGCCCTATCACTTTCCTGCGCCGGCGGTAATGGCCTTCCTGTCGGGATGTGGCGAGATCATGTTTCCAATCCTGCTGGTGCTGGGTCTCGGCACACGGTTCGCTGCGCTCGGATTATTGCTCATGACCGTTATCGTCGAGCTCACCGTGCCCGACGGCTGGCCGATTCACCTCACTTGGACGGCCATGGCACTTGCCCTCATGGCTTACGGACCCGGGTACATCTCGCTCGATCATCTAATCTGTCGCGCGCGATCGCACGCACGATAGGACGCTGGGCGCCTTACATCCCGCTCAACCCGCTATCGACGGCGGGCGTCTGCGCGGTGCGGCCCGCAGCGGCGAGGCGAAATCGTAGAACGGATGGCCGGCTTGGCCGACACCGCCTGGAGCGCGCCCGATGCGGAAACCGGCCTGGTTCGCATCTTTGCTGGCGCGGTGAGCTAGCGGTCCATGGTAGCTTGATCTCGCGTCTGAACCTTCAGCGAGGCAAGCATGACCGACACCGACAAGGTTTTCGCCGGCTCCGTCCCAAAACTCTACGACGAATATCTCGTCCCGATGATCTTCGCCGCCTATGCCGATGACATCGCAAGACGCGTCGCCGCGCTCTCGCCTTCCGTATTGCTCGAGATCGCGGCTGGCACCGGCGCGGTCACGCGCGCCGTGGCGGCGGCGCTGCCACGCAGCGTCCGCTATGTTGCGACCGATCTCAACGAGCCGATGCTCGCGGTTGCAGCGCAGCGTCAGGCAGACGATGCTCGCATTGTCTGGCGCCAGGCGGATGCGTTGGCCCTTGCGTTCGGCGACGCCGAATTCGACGTGGTCTGCTGCCAGTTCGGCGCCATGTTCTTTCCGGATCGCGTCAAGGGCTATTCCGAAGCAAAGCGCGTTTTGAAGCCGAGCGGCACGTTCCTCTTCAACGTCTGGGACCGCATCGAGGACAACGTGTTCGCCCACGATACAACGATCGCCTTGGCCAAGCTGTTTCCCGATGATCCGCCGCGTTTCATGGCCCGGACACCGCACGGCTATTTCGACCATGCGATCATCAGGGCCGATCTCGAACGGGCAGGTTTTGGCAGCGTCTCCATCGAAACGCGATCCGCAATCAGCCGCGCGCCAACGGCGGAATACGTGGCGATCGCCTACTGCCAGGGCACGCCGCTGCGCGGCGAGATCGAGGCAAGAAGCGGCGGCGACCTTCAGGCTGCGACTGACGCGGTCACTGAGGCGATCCGGATGCGCCATGGCTCCGGTCCGGTCGAAGCCAAGATTCAGGCTCTGGTGATCACGGCGCGGCCGTAAGCCTGCGCCGCAGGCGATCTCCGCGTCGCTACCAAAAGCCCCGCTGCACCGGCTGCGTCGATTGGTAATACTGATACTGGCCTCTCCGGCGCGGATTGACCGGTTGCACGTACGGATCGCGCTGGAAGAAGAAGCCGAAGCCGTTGCCGCCATTGTCCCAGCCGTCATCGCTCGCGATCATGGCAGGCGCGGTCGGCTTGCGGGTGATGAAGCCGCCCTGCGGCTGATTGCTCAGCACCGCGACGAACTCGGTGCGATAGTTGGTCTCGCTGCTCAGCGGCTCGTCCGAGATGATGATCGAGGAGCGCGGCAACGCGGTCGGCGCGATACGATCGAGCACGTCCTGCGGGATGGTGATCCGGTCGAGCGCGGCCCTCGCCTCGTCGCCGTTTTCGATCGTGACCACGCTCCAGCGCAGGCCCGTATCGGTCCTCGCCATCGCCGTGAAGATATGCGTGCCGAGCGGCTGGTCTGGATTGCGGATCGTGACGGGGACCTCGATGCTGGTGTCGAACACCTCGCCGCCGCCATCGGGTGCCGGCTTGTGGGTGTTTCGCCGCACGTACAGCTTCTGCGTCGCACGACTGATGTAGACCGAGACCGGCTCGAGCGCGAGCTTTGCATCGGTCGCCGCCTTCACGGCGTCGGCTTTCCTGGCCGCCGCGACCTTGGCGGCCTCCTTGGTGGCGGCGACGGCCTCGCGCTTCGGCTGCGCCGCGGCCTTTGCGGCATCGAGCTGCGTCGCTGCATCCGCAGCCTTGGCGGCGGCCTTCTGCTTCAGCTCCTCGGCCTTGGTCCGGGCCTGATCGGTCTTTGCGTTCGCGAGCATCTTGTCGGCGAAAGCGAGCTCGGCGTCGGCGCGAGCCTTCTGCTGTTCCAGCTTGCGCAGCGCCGCCGGCAGCGAAGCGGCTTCTTTTGCGGCTGCCGATGCGGCCTTCTTGGCCTCGTCGGCGGCCCTGGTGGCCTCCTCCGCCTCGGCGGAGAGCTTGTCGGCACGGCTCGGCGCCGCCGCAATGGCCTCCCGCTTCGGCATGAAAAGCGCGGGGTGGGAGAACTGG
Source organism: Bradyrhizobium sp. 159 (assembly GCF_023073795.1). Classification (NCBI taxonomy): domain Bacteria; kingdom Pseudomonadati; phylum Pseudomonadota; class Alphaproteobacteria; order Hyphomicrobiales; family Nitrobacteraceae; genus Bradyrhizobium; species Bradyrhizobium sp. 159. The sequence continues at coordinate 167,388 of NZ_JADPKE010000029.1, forward strand.
GTCGGGACCGTATCGTCGGGCGAGATGATCACGCGCATCCCGATATACGTCTTGTCGAACAGATTCTCGGCAAAGCCGAACGGCATGCGCACGCAGCCATGTGAGGCGGCATAGCCGGGCAGCGGCCCGCCGTGCAGCGCGATGCCATTCCAGGTGATGCGCTGCATGTGCGGCATCCAGGCATCGTCATACATGGTCGAGCGGTGGTCCTTGTCCTTCTCGATGATGGCAAAGACGCCCGCCGGCGTCTCGCGTCCCGTGGTGCCGGTCGACACCGGCGCGCGCAGGATCCAGCCGTCGGAATCGTAGAAGGTGACCTGCTGGCTCTTGATCGACACGATCGCCATGATCGGCTCGCCGGCTACGCGCGGCGCCACCGCCTCGACCGGCTGACGGGCTTGCTTGGCAGCCGTCACCGGCGCCACCGCCGCAAACATGGCCAGCGTCGCAAGCGCAATGATCCCGGTAGGCCCCTGACGCCGCACCGCTCTGGTGGATTGCGCCGTCGTCGATCGGTTTTTCATGCCATCCTCGGTCGAACTGCCAGTCCGCTGGTGTCGGTCAAATGTCAAATTGCGATCTCTGGATTAAGAAATCGCATCCGCCTTACGTTCCGTCTGTGGCGAGATTCGGCACGTTCCCGCGACAAATCTCTCATATACGACGGTTCACATCGGCGGAAGGCGGCCTCCGGCCGAAGCTGGCCCGAAGCCGGCCCTCGATCGCTGCGGCAGAATGTCCGGCTAAGCTGGTTCAGCTGCACGGGACAATGCCGGGAGCGGTCAGGCTCGCCTTGGTCGCTAAACGCCCAGCGCCTTCCGGTTGAACGTTCGCAGGAGGCGCAGGGACAACGTTCGCACGTTCGCGACGTTCATCAGCCACGCCGCGGCGGCGTAAGCGAAGCCACCGGCGAGGCTCACGACGATGAGCGACCCGAGACCAGTGCCGCCCGCTTGCGATCGCGCGATCAGGATCGCGGCCGCCATCGCCGCAGCGGAAGCGGCAACAGCGGCGAGGCGGTTGAGATCGAACGGGACCGGGTGGGCCCGATGCATCAAGAGGACAGCCACGAGGAAGCCGATCGCCTCGGTCGCGAAGGTCGCCAGCGCCGCACCGTAAAGGCCATAGCCGGCGACGAGCGCGAACATCAGGATCACACTGACGACCAGCGTGAGGAAGGACTGTGCCGCCAGCATGAAGGGGCGTTCGGCGAGTTGGAAGCTGATCTGGACATAGAACTGATTGGCGATCCCGAACAAGCGGGCGAGCACCAGGGTCGGCAGCAGCGCGGACACGCCCGCGCGGAAGTCGACGCCGACCAGCGTGCCGGCGACCTGGTCCGCCGCCAGCGCAAGCCAGACCGCGACGGGCGCAACGACGACGAGCAGCAGTTCGAGGCTTTCGGTCAGCCGCTCCCGCGTCGTCTCATTGTTTTTCTCCGACAACGACCGGAACACCAGCGGCACCGTCGCCGCGGCAACGCTGGAGGCGATCATGACCATGAATTGGCGCGGCAGGTCCGCAGCGACGCCAAAAATGCCGGCGGCATCCTTGCCGAGCAGATAGGCGACGATGAGCCGGTCGCAGGCCGAGTAGACCGCAACGGAAAGCCCGGCCAGCGTCAACGGAAGACCGTAGCGCGCCAGCTGCATGAACTGGCTGCGCTGGAAGCGTGCGATCTTGGTGCGGTCACCGACCAAATTCAGGATGATGCCGGCGAGCGAGCCGAGGCCGAATGCCGCGAGCAGCCCCAATCCACCCCAGCCGAGCCAGATCCCGGCGAGCCCAAAGCCGACGCTCGACACGCTGCGCACGATCGAGATCGCCGCGAAGCGGTAGGGCCGCAGCTTGGCGCGCTCGAACTCCTGGCCGACATCAACCGCATTGGCCATGATCGCGACGAACATGCTGGCGAGCAGCAGCTCGACGCTGACGTCGCTTCGGAACAGGAAGACCAGCGGAGTGGTCGCGCAGAGAACCGCCGCCGTGAGCGCAAAGACGACCATCGCGGTGCCGCGAAAATCCACCTCCGCCGACATCGCCTGATAGCGGGATACCGACAGCTTGATCCAGGCGAAAAAGATCGCGCCCAGGATTCCCGCAAGGCTGATGCCGACCACATAGACGCCGTACTCCGCCGGCGTCAGCAGCCGTGTGTAGGCCGTAACCGCGAAGAACCCCACCGCCGCAGGCAGGATGTAGGCGACGAGATAAATGGAGAAATGACGATTCAGCATGCGGACTTTGGACCGGTGGCGGCCGTGAGGATTAACGAAGCGTTAAAACACTTGGACTTTGGTGGAGCAATCGGACGGCGCGCTGGCGCCGGCAGGATAGCCGCATAAGTCTGCAAATCGGACCGCGAATGGAGCAATCGCGCGGTTATCGCGCGTTAGCGTTAAATTTGCCCTGTCCTTGAAGGGGCCGGCGCGATCACAGAAAAGAAACAATGATATCGCAACGTCGCCCCGAATCCTCCGATGTGCTGATGTGACTGACATGGACGTTGCCGAACAAGCACGGGCGAAGCCGGCCTCTCGGCCGCATCGCGGCACCGACGCGCCGCTTGCGCCGGCAACCTCCGGCAATGCTGGCGGCGACAGGATGGTCCTCAACCTCTTCTTCGAAGAACGGGACGACCGCTGGTTTCCCGGTGACCGCCATCTCCGGCCGCTGCTGCGGCGCTTGCTGGTTGGCAAGTCCTATATCAGCGGCCAGCGGCGCGTGCTCCTCAATCTGTGCGCGGGCCTCGATCGGCTCGGCATCCGCTACCGCGTCAACGACTATCGCTACATCCAGAAGCACCCCGAGGAACTGGCCTGCATCATCGGCCGGCCGTTCGTGCTCGACTGGTTCAAGTGGAAAAACCCGCTACTGCTCGGCGTCGCCATGTACGACCACCCGATCGATGCGCCGGAGACTCTGAAGGATCTCGACGTGAAGCGCGTGCTGGTGCCATGCGCCTGGTACGCCGAGATGTTCCGTCCGCACTGGCCCCATGTCGGCGCCTGGCCCGTCGGCATCGAGACCGATTTGTGGACACCAGCGCCAACCGAGCAGAAGAGCGTCGACGTGCTGCTCTACGACAAGATCCGCTGGGATTATGGGCGCTACGAGGCGGAGCTGATCGAGCCGATCCGCAGGCATCTCCAAGCAAGCGGCCGCACTGTCGAAGTGATCCGCTACGGCCATTACAAGGAGGACGACTACAAGGCGGCGCTGGCGCGCTGCCGCAGCATGGTCTTCCTGTGCGAGCACGAGAGCCAGGGCATCGCCTGCCAGCAGGCGCTATCGAGCGGCGTGCCCGTCTTTGCCTGGGATCGCGGCGGGCCGTGGCAGGATCCGAAGTATTTTCCGCACAAGGTGAGGTACGAGGGCGGCGTGTCCTCGGTCCCTTATTTCGACGCGCGCTGCGGCATGACCTTCACGGATGCGGATGGTTTCACAGCCGGCTGGGCCGGCTTCTGGTCGCACGTCGCGGCGGGAGACTTCGCACCGCGGGACTATGTGTTGGACAATCTGACGCTCGAGAAAGGCGCGCTTCACTATTACGAGATCGCCGAAGCGGCGATGCAGCCTCACGCGTGACCAGGCTCGACCGACGCGAATTCTTGCTCGGCGGCGCCGCAACGCTCGCGGCGGGCGCATCGGCGTCCGCAGTGCGGGCGTCGAAACGTGCCCAGCGCCGTCCGGGCTTTGGCGCTGCGGCCACGCTCTGGGACCTGCAAGCTGATCCGCGGCTTGGCGACGCCATCAGCACCTATTGCACGCAGGTGGTGCCGGTGCTCGAGCTGAAATGGCCGATGCTGCGGCCGGATGCGCACACATTTGCTTTCGAGCGTGCCGACGCGATCCTGGATTTTGCGCAGGCGAACGATTTGACGATGCGCGGTCACGCGCTTGCCTGGTATCACGACATTCCCGACTGGACTAAGCAGATCAAGGACGGCAAGGGCGTCGAGCGCGCCTTGGTCGATCACATCGGCACCGTCGTGTCCTACTACAAGAACAAGCTGACGTCGTGGGACGTCGTCAACGAGCCGATCCCGGACAATCCGAAGAAGGTCACCGACCGGCGCGACACATTCTGGACGCAGCATCTTGGTCACGGCTGGATTCCGCTGGCCTTCCGCACCGCCGCCGCGGCCGATCCCTTCGTCAAGCTCGCGATCAACGAGTATGACATCGAATCGGCCAAGGACTCCTTCATCGCCAAGCGCGCGGCCTACCGCAACCTGATCATGGACCTGCTCGACCAGGGCGTTCCGCTTCACGCCGTCGGACTGCAATCGCATCTGCATGCGGAGCTCGAAATCGACACACACGGGCTCGCCGAGTTCGTCACCGAGCTGCGTTCCTGGGGGCTCGAGGTGCTCGTCACCGAGCTCGATGTCGACGATCAGAAGCTGGCGGGGAGCCCGGCGGAGCGCGACGCCATCGTCGCCAAGCGCGTCGACGATCTGCTGACGGCCATCTCAAGCAGCGGACCGGTGCGCTCGATCCTGACCTGGGGCATCTCGGATCGCTACAGCTGGATCAACGGCACCTTCGCCCGCAAGGACAAGCAGCCGAACCGTCCTCTGCCGCTCGACGGCGAGTTCAAGCCGAAGCCGTTCATGGACGTCATCAGCAAATTCACGAAGGATGCTTGAGCGCGCTATCGTATGAGCATGATCTTTGCGGAAAACCGCTGCACATTTTGCGCGAACGCCGCCCTTCGGGGTCGAATCATGTTCTAGCGCGTTTTCGGCACCTCGAATGCTGCAACCTCGCCCATAAGGTCGGGCGACAGGCTCGGCGCGCGCTGGTCGCGCGAATTCAACCGGAATACCTCGCGGATGTCGACGATCGAGGTCGACGAATAGGACTGGATGCAGAGCGCGACCTGTTCTGGCGAGGCCGCGCGCATCATCGCTTCGATGGCCGGACGGTCGAGACGCGTGTCGTCCCAGTGCGAGACCGCGATACTGTCTTCCGTGACCCGATGCGCAGCCAGATGCGCGGGCGAGCTCGCGACGAAATGACCATAGAGCAGGTATTCGGAAAACTTCTTCTTGCGGCACAGCGCCAGGACCCAGTTCAGCCCTGTCGCCGCCTTGATGGCGCCGGTCATCGCCCGCGCGGTGTCCTTGTCCCAGACCAGCGCGTTGCCGACATAATCGTCCGCCGGAAACGAGCGCTCCTCGATACCCAGAAGCTGATCGACGGTACGGAGCCACAGGCCATGCAACGGGTGGTCGGCGCCGATCGCCTTGCGAGTGACGAAGAGCGGCGTCTTCTCGCCGCCGGCGTACTGGCCAACGTCGAATTCGCGGAAGAAAAGATTGTCCGAATCCAGGATGCAGACGCGCTGCTCCGGCGCGTTGAGAACGCCAGCGATCTTCAGGATCTGCTGGATGTGCCAGCCGTGCACCGGTGACGAGAGCAGCGAGAGCCAGACGCGCCGGCTGCTGATGAACTGGAGGGCCGGCGGGAGCGCGAAGAGCCATTTCGGCAAGTAACGCGAGGCCGGGACGATGACGCGCTTGTCGGAGGCAAACCGCTCGAACAGCGGCACGTCCTCATCGTTAACGAGAACATAATGCCGCGTGTATCCCGAGAGCCAGGTGTCGATGCTCTCGCTGAGCAGCGAAAAGCGCTCGATATCCTTGGCGTAGCTGGCGGTCAGCAGGGCAACGGAATGCATGGGCGCGCTCAAATGGGCCATCGGGCCGCAGTCATAGCCGCGCTGGGAGATGCTGGAAACTCACAAACGGAATCAAGGTAAAATGAAACGAAGCATTAGCCGTCCGCCTGGAACCCCGTTCAATGCCCCGAAGACGCAGCGGTGCCAGTGCGGAAGCGCGCCATGGACCACCTCAACATTGCGATAAGCGCGGAGGTAACCCGCAGCGCGCTCGGCAAGCCGCTCCAATGGCGCGCATGCTCTGCGGCAAGATCGCTCATGTCAGGGGGCGACCTGTTCACGAACGGGCGCGTCCGCACCGAGCTCGTTGATCAGCTGCATCGCCTGCTTCAGGTCCGGCGTGTAGAAGCCCTCGCTGAACCTGCCGACGATGGGCACGAGCAGGAGACTTGCGTGCTCGCGCCTGCCGGCCTCGTGCCACAGCCGCGCCAGGCTGACGGCGGTGCGAAGCTCCCAGGACAATGCGCCCTGCTTACGCGCGGTTTCCAGCGACAGGCCGAACATATCCTCGGCCTCCCGCACCGATGCCGGGTCGCCGTCCGACAGCGTGATCTCGCCTTGCAGGCGATAGACTTCGGCGAGATAGGAGTGATCGCCGGTCCGTCTTGCGGTCGCGAGCGCGCCGTCCAGTGCCCGCAAGGCGGCGTCGCGCATCCCGACCTTGGCATAGGACTCCGCGAGCAGGCAGCGAAACCAACAGCCGGCGAGCCAGGAATCCATCGCCTCATACTCGTCGAGGCCGACGCGCATCTGGCTCAGGCCTTCGTCGGCTTCGCCGAGCTGAGCCAGCGCCCAGCCGCGCAGGATCGCCGCCTGCTGCTTCCAGTGCAGGAAATTGTGCTCGGTGGCGATGATCATCGCGCGATTGGCGTGGTCACGCGTGCCCTCGACATCGCGCAAATGCTGGCGGAGATAGGCGCCGAACACGAGCGCGAAGGCGAGCGTGAAGGGATGGCGGATCTTCTCGGCGTTCGCGATCGCCTGCTCGCTGTGCTGGCGCGCCGCGTCCGGACGGCCGAGGAACCACAGGAGATACCCGAGGTAGGACAGCGAGACGACGCCGGGATCGATGCCGTGGCGCTCCATCAGACCGGAATGCAGGTCGGGGCTGTAGACGTTGATGCAGCGATGCAGATGATGCTGCGCGGCGGCAAAGCGGCCGCGATACAGCATGGTCATCGCGATCGCGCGGTGCGCCTCGATCAGATAACCGGTCTGCTGCGCCGGCTGCGCCCGCTGGTTCAGCCGTTCGCGCTTGGCGAATCTCAACAGCTCGACGCTGAGATCGTGCGCGCGCGTGAGATCGGCGCGGATGAAATGGCACACCCAGAGCCCGCGCGTGGCGGCGAAGGCCTTTTCGTCGTCGTCGAGCTGCTGGCCGAGCTCGAGCGCGCGGATGTAGTTCTGCTCGACCTCCTGCACGGCATAGCCTTTGGCGGCGATCAGGGCGGTGCCGAGTGCGATCCGGAGCTCGAGCTCCATCTGGTCGGCGCCTTGCACGCGCGCATTGGCCTGCACGACGCTCAAGCCGCGGCGCAGATGACCGATCGCTTCCAGATTGGCGCCGCTCTTGGCCGCCTGCTTGCCGGCCTTGAGCCAAAAGCTGGCGGCACCCTCGCTCTGGCCGGATTCGGTCAGGTGATAAGCGAGCAGCTCCGGTTCGCGCTCGGTCTTCTCCGGATACATCTCGGCGAGCACCTGGGCGATCCGGGAGTGCAGCTTGCGGCGCTCGCTGTGCAAGAGGCTCGCATGCGCGGCGTTCTGGATCATCACGTGCTTGAAGGAGTAGAGCGCGTCCGGCGGATGGCCGCGGCGCATGATCAGGCCCGCCTGCTCCAGGTGATTGAGCGCGGCTTCGATCTGCTCGGCTGGCGTGTTGGCGACTGCGTGCAGCGTCTCGTAGGAAAACTCGCGCCCGATCGTGGCGCCGATCTGGGCGACCCGCTTGAACGGTCCCATGCGGTCCAGTCGCGCCATCAGCGAGTCCGTCAGGGTTGCCGGGATCGCGAGCTGCCGCCACGGGCCCGACAGCACGTAGCGCCCGTGCCGCTCGGTCAGGAGGTTGGATTCCAGAACCGTCTTGGTCAGCTCTTCCAGGAACAGCGGCACGCCGTCGGTCTTGACGATGATCTCCTCGACGACCTCCTTGGGCAGCTCCCTGCCGGCAACGCGCCCGACCAGCGTCGTGCGCAGCGGCCGGCTCAGGCGGTTCAGCACCAGGGTCGTGATGTGCGAATGCGCGTTCCAACTCGGCTGGAATTCGGATCGCGCGGTGATGATGGCCAGGATCGGCCGGTTCTGCACCCGGTCGACCAGCAGGTCGATCACCTCGCGTGAGGTCGGGTCGATCCAATGCAAATCCTCGAACGCGATCACCAACGGCATCTCGCGCGCAAGGCCCAGGAAGTGATTGACCAGCGCCGTGACGGTGGCATCCTTCTGCTGCTGCGGCGAAAGGTCGAGCCGCGGATAGCGGTCGCCGGTCGGCATCGACAGCAGCGCGGCAAACAGCGGCGCGACCTGCTCGATGTCGCCATGCGCGGTGGCGATCGCGGTCTCCAGGCTCGCCAGCGACAGCGCGGACGCATCCTCCCGATCGAGGCCGAGGGAGAATTTGAGCTGCTGGACGAACGGATGGAACGCCGTGGAGGTGTAGTAAGGCGAGCACTGGAGCGAGACCTGTCCATGGCGATCGCCGGATATCCGCTCGAAGATTTCCTGGATGATGCGCGACTTGCCGATGCCGGGCTCGCCGAACTTAACGACGACCTGGCCGTCGCCGTCTTTGGCCTGCTGCCAGCGTCCCATCAGCAGCGCGATCTCCTCCTCGCGGTTGACGAGCGGCGTCAGCCGCGTGCCCATGGCGGCGGCGAAGCGGGTCTCCATCCGCGAGGCGCGCACCACGTGCCAGGCCTGCGCTTTCTCGGAGATGCCCTTCAAGTCATGGACGCCGAGATTGCGGTAGTCGAACTTCCCCTTCAGCAGCGCTTGGGTCGATGCGGAGATCACGACTCCGTTGGGCGGCGCCAGGCCTTGCAGCCGCGCCGCGAGATTGACGGTTTCTCCGACCGCGGAATCGCGCTCTTCGGTGCCCTGTCCGACCAGATCGCCGACCACGACGAGGCCGGTCGCGATCCCGATGCGGACGGCGGGCGAGTGGCTGAGCGCACCGCGCGGCTCGATCGCATGCGCGCTCGACAGCACCCGCACGATCTCGAGCCCGGCGCGAACTGCGCGCTCGGCATCGTCCTCATGAGCGGTCGGATAGCCGAAATAGATCAAGATACCGTCGCCGACGAAACGGGCGGCAAAGCCCTCGTAATGCTTGACCACGCGGACGCAGGTTTCGCGGAAGCTCGCAATCATGTCGCGCACGTCTTCCGGATCGAACTGAACCGATAGCGAGGTGGAATCCACCATGTCGCAGAACATGGTGGTGAGCTGACGCCGTTCCGCGCCGACCTCCGAGCGCGTTTGCGGCGGCGCCACTGCCGCCGACGGCTCCGCCGTTTCGGCCTGGAACAGCGCCGACATGGCTCGCTGAAGCCGCTTGCGATCACCGAGCGGCAATCCGAGCTCGACCAGATCGGATTCGGTCAGGTCCGCCACGACGTCGAGATCGAGACGGTGCTGCGCAAAGAGATCGGTGTAGTGGCCGAGACCGATGCCCTCGAGCCAGCGCTTCAGCCCGCCCTCCGTTCCCGTGCCCGGTTCGTTCTCCAGCATGGTGATTTCTGCCCGACCTATCGTTACGTCGAAGGGGCTTTGGGGTCCCCTCAATCACAGATTTGGGGCCCGACTTCACCTCAGACTGGACGCGTTCCCTAATCCTTGGGAAGAATAGCTCAATCAGATCAGAAGGGAATGGCGTTGTCGGATGTTATCCCGATCTGACCGCGGACGAACTGCAGCGCTATTGAAGCTGCGGCGCTCTCTCGTCGGCAGCTATGAGGAGCTCGGCGCAAGATCGAAGGATTGTACGGCGACGGGATTGACCACGATCATGCTCGACATGGTCGCGGACGAAGCCGAGATGCAGCACGTCTGCTAGGTGCTCGCGGCGAGCGAGATGCTTTCAAGCTCACCGCGCCTCTTCGAATCCTGCCAGCACTGAGGTGAGGTTCGCGCCCAAAATATCCGAGAGATAGCCACCCTCCTGCACGAACACGGTCGGCAGGCCCATCTTCGCGATGGCCTGGCCGATGCGGCGGAAGCCTGGTGTGGTGACGGCCAATCCCTTCAGCGGGTCGTGTTCGGAGGCATCGAGACCAAGCGCGACGACGAGCGCGCTCGGCGCAAACGATTCGATCGCCTTGCGCGCAACGTCCAGCGCCTGCATGTAGCCGTCATCGCCGGTGCCGATGGCGAGGGGAATGTTGAGGTTGGTGCCGAGACCCGGACCCTCGCCGTGCTCATGGGCATAGCCCCACACGAACGGATAATACGCAACCGGATCGGCATGGATCGAGATCGTGTAGACGTCAGGCCGCGCGTAGAAGATGCCCTGCGTGCCGTTGCCATGATGGACGTCGACGTCGAGGATGACGACACGCTCGTGCTTCTGCCGCAGATGCGCCGCCGCGATCGCACTGTTGTTGAGGAAGCAGAAACCGCCCGCCATGTCGCGATAGGCGTGATGGCCCGGTGGGCGGCAGAGCGCATAGGTCGCATCCTCGCCGTCCATCACCATCTGCGCCGCGGTGACCGCGACGTCGGTCGCGGCACAGGCGGCCGCCCACGTGCCCGGCCCGATTGGCGCCGCCGTGTCGGCGGTGTGCCAGCCGAGCTTGCCGACGATATGGGTGGGATAAGTCGCCGCGTGGCGCACCGGATGGATATTGCCGATCATCTCCGGGCCGGAATCGCCGAGCGCCGTCCAGGCCTCCCAGGCTTCGCTCAGGAACGACAGATATTCCGGACTGTGGATGCGCGCGCGGGGCCCTTGCCCGAATTTCGTCGGCTCGACCAGCTGATGCTTGCCGTCCCTCAATCCCTTGAGCAGGCGATCGACGCGCTCGGGCTGCTCGGTGGTGCGCTTGACGAGCCCGCGAACCAGGAAGAATTGCGGATCATGGCTGCGGTGCAGCTCAGTATGGACGGCTTTCACTCGAACACTCCGTGGGGCGCATGCTCTTTGATGTGCCGCAGAGTCTTGGTCCCCGCGGCGGCCAGATGCAAGCCTCCAGGCCGGGACGACGCTATGCTTCTTGTAATCGGCAATGAACATGGTGCCGTTCCGAAGCGGATGGCATTACCGACGCTGCCTTCGGAAGGACCCATGTCGCCCCTCGACTTTCGTCGGAGGTTGTTCCATGCCGCCCAAGCGCGGTCCAGCTGATCATCACCCGCCTGTGATTAAACCTGTAACGACCTTGCAGGCGACCAATCTCCGTAAATTCCCTTACCGGGTTCGACCCGAATGTTTCGCGAATGCCTCGGGTGGTATCAATTTGCCATCCCAATCGCTCCCTACAGGAGGCGTAGATGGTCCAGGTCTACTTTCACTGCTCCAATACCGAGGGCACCCTGATCGATCGCTACGGCGCCGCCGTCTCCAATCTCACCGAGGCCCGCGACCGCGCCGCCCAGATCATGCGATCGATGATTCTGACGCCGAGCAACGAGGACTGGCGCGACTGGGTGATCCACGTCAGCGATGACGACGGCGAGGAGATTTTCGATCTTCCCTTCACCGCCATGCTCGGCAAGCCGCATTGAGGTGATGCCGATGTTGCTCCCTTCACTGAGCCTCCTTCGCCAGCCCCTGAACTTCGTCGCCATGAAATGGCAGACCCTGATCCGGGTCGCCGGCGACCCGTACCGCCCCGAGCTTCACTACATGCGCGGGCCGGGCCCGAAATGGCGTGCCAAGTATCAGGCCAGCCGGTTGAACCGCTCGCTCTGAGCGGTCGCCGCGTCGTCCTTATTCGCTGTGTCTTTCATGGCCGGGCTCGTCCCGGCCATCGACGTTCTTGGGCCGCTTGCGGGAGACCTGGATGCCCGGGCCAAGCCCGGGCATGAGGGCTTGGTAGGCGGTCGCCACCCCGCACCATCCCGCGTCTGCCTCACACCAGCCATGTCGCTCCTCGCTTTGGATGTTCTCGTTGGCGGCAGTGTGCCATTGTCCGCGCGCCTAGCCAGCCAAGACAACCGAAGACAAAGACGACATCATGCCTCACCAGTTCAGCCGCGCCCAGCACATCCGCAAACCCGCAGTCAGAGCCAAGGGCGGCATCGTCGCCGCGCAATCGCGGCGGGCGGCCGAGGTCGGCGCAGAGGTGCTAGCGGCAGGCGGCGACTGTGTCGACGCCGTCGTCGCTACCACCTTCGCGCTGAACGTGCTGGAGCCCTGGATGAGCGGCATGGGCGGCGGCGGCGCGATGGTGCTCTACCGCGCCAAGGACAATCGCTACGAAGTGATCGACTACGGCATGTGCGCACCGCAGAGCCTGCGCGTCGCCGACTATCCGATTACGGGCGAAGGCGCGGCCTCCGACCTGTTCCCCTGGCCGCGGGTAGAGGACGATCGCAACATTCACGGGCCTGGCTCGATCGCGGTGCCCGGCGTCGTCGCCGGCATGGAGGAAGCGCATCGCCGCCACGCCAGGATGCCGTGGAAGGATCTGGTCGCGCCCGCTGCGACGATCGCCGGCGAAGGTCTGCTGGTCGACTGGTGGACGACGCTCATGATCGCGAGCTCCGCCGCTGAGCTCCGGCGCTATCCCGCCAGCGCGGACATCTTCCTGAGGGACGGCCTGCCGCCGAATGCGCCCTGGGGCATCAAGGCCGAGACGCGGCTGCCGCAGGACAAGCTGAAGGCGACGCTGGCCCATCTCGCAGCCGCTGGCCCCCGCGATTTTTACGAGGGTGACCTCGCAAGAAGCATTGCATCCGACATCAAGGCCGACGGCGGCTCGCTATCGACGGAGGATCTCGCCGCGTTCCGCAGCCACCTGCGCGAGCCGCTGGCGATCCCCTATCGCGGCGGCAAGGTGTTTGCGACGCCGGAGCTCACTGCCGGACCGACGATGGCGCATGCGCTACGCCTGTTGCAGCAGAATCTGAAGCCGGGCGGCACACCGGACGCGGCCGCCTACGCCGAATATGCGCTGGCGCTGCAATCGGCCTATCGCCAGCGGCTGGGCGACATGGGCGATGCCGATGGCAAGCGCGCGCTCGGCGCGGAATACCTGGCGCCGGCCTGCACCACCCACTTCTCCGTGGTCGACCGCCACGGCAACATGGCCGCGGTGACGCAGACGCTGCTGTCCACCTTCGGCTCGAAATATGTCACGCCGCACACCGGCATCCCCATGAACAACGGCATCATGTGGTTCGATCCGACACCTGGCACCACCAACTCGCTCGCACCTGGCAAGCGTTGTCTCACCAACTACACGCCCGTCATCGCCGAGACCCCGGATGGCAAGCGCCTCGCGGTCGGCGCCTCCGGCGGCCGCCGCATCCTGCCGGCGGTGATGCAACTCGTCTCCTTTGCGATGGATTTTGGTATGGACCTCGATGCCGCCATCCACCAGCCGCGCATCGACGCCAGCGAAGGCCCGGTCGTTATCGGTGATGCCCGCCTGCCGGCGGACGCGCGCAAGACGCTGGCGGCGCGATTCGACTATCAGGAGACCCAGGTGCAGGCGCTACCGATGAAGTTCGCCTGCCCGAGCGTGGTGATGCGCGAGGGCGAGACCAATTCGGGCGCGGTCGAGATTTTCCAACCGTGGGCCGAAGCGGTGGTGGAAGGCTGAGCGCACGGATGCAATGTGCTAACGCGGATCGAACTGGTGCGCGATTGCGCATCTGCGCGAGCGTCACGACTTCTCCACATTGGCAGGGAACTTACCTGCCCACCGTTCGTTCATTGAACGGACAAATGCGCTCGCCCCAGTGGAGGACATGATGAAGAAACTTGCGCTCGCCGCGTCGCTGATCGTTGCAGCCGGCCTCACATTTGCCGGCCCTGCCCTGGCCAAGGGCGGTCATGGACATGGTCATGGACACGGGCACGGTCATGGCCATGGTCACGCGATGGGCCATCATCACCATGGCACGCCGCCGGGATGGTACCACGGGCGCAAGGTCGGCTGGCGCGGCATGGGCTGCCCGCCCGGCCTGTGGAAACAGGGCCGCTGCTGAACATCGGATCGAGCAAGGCGCTGCCTCGGCGGCGCCTTCTCCAAATCCCTAACCGATCTATATGCCTAACCGATCTCTCATGCGGCCCGCGATGACGGCGCTCGTCACGCCGAGCGGCCAGAACGCGTGCATCGGGATCGGCTTGATGCCCGTGATGGGCATGTCGATCTCCACCTTTGGCCCGCCGATCAGCCTGCGCGCGAGCTGTGCGCCCATCGCGGTGGAGAGCGCAACGCCGCGGCCGTTGCAGCCGAGCGAGATCAGGATGTTCTCCGCGGGCTCATGCACATGCGGATAATGATCGCCGGTGATCGCGAGCCGGCTGTTCCAGCCATGCGTCCAGGCGACGCCCTTGAGCTGCGGCCATAGCCGCTCGGCGTAGCGCATGAGGTAGGCGACGTCGTTCGGCGACTTTATCCAACGCATCGGGCCGCGGCCGCCCATCAACAGGCGGTTCTGCTGATCGATGCGGTAATAGACCGTGATATAGCCGCTCTCGTAGAGCACGGGACGTGTCGGCATGATCGAGCGCGCGACAGCGTCCGAGAGCGGCGCAGTAGCGGCGATCGAGGAAAACACCGGCACGATGGTGCGTCGAAGTGCCGGCCAGAGATCGTCGGTGAAGCCGTTGGTGGCGAGCAGGACTTTTTCGGCATGCACGATCGCGCGCGGCGTCGCGATGCGCCAGCGCGTGCCGTCGCGGCGCAGCGACAGCGCCGGCGTCTCACCAAAAACCCTCGCGCCGGCCGAGATCGCCGCGCGCGCGAGGCCGCGAGCATAGCTGAGAGGATGCAGATCGCCGCCACGCGTATCCAGCATCGCCCCGATATAGCGATCGGTGCCGGTCATCACGCGCAACTGCTCGCGATTCAGGAATGACACCGGCATGCCGCGGCGGATGCATTGCTGCGCGGTGTTCTCGATCGCGGCGGCGCTGGCCTCGTTATAGGCGGCGCGCAGCGTGCCGTTCTGCCGCGCCTCGCAGGGAATCTGGTAACGGCGGATCAATTCGTGGGTGAAGTTCGTGGTGCCGTAGGAGAAGTCGATCATGCGGCGGCCGAGATCTGCGCCGAAATCGGCCTCGATCTGATCGGGATCGTGCTTCAATCCGGGATTGGTGTGGCCGCCATTGTTGCCGGACGCGCCCCAGCCGGGCTCCTGCGCCTCCAGCACCAATGCCTCGACACCCTGCTCGGCCAGATGCAACGCCGTGGACAGGCCGGTATAGCCGCCGCCGACGATCGCGACGGAGGCGGTGTTGTCGACATCGAGCGGCGGCGTGGCGACGGGCGCGATGGCGGTGTCGGCATAGACAGAGGGCGGCAGAGGCAGGCGCGCGTTCATGGCGAACACCGATCAGAGCGGATGCAGCACACGGCGCAAAAAATCCTGCGTGCGCGGATGCTGGGGTTGGTTGAGCAGCGCCTTGGCCGGCCCCTGCTCGACGATGACGCCGCCGTCGATGAACAGCACGCGGTCGGCGACGTCGCGGGCAAAGCCCATCTCGTGGGTGACGACGACCATGGTCATGCCGTCGTCGGCGAGCTTGCGCATCACGCCGAGGACGTCGCCGACCAGTTCAGGGTCGAGGGCCGAGGTCGGCTCGTCGAACAGGATCGCCTTGGGCTGCATCGCCAGCGCCCGCGCGATCGCGACGCGCTGCTGCTGGCCGCCCGAGAGTTGCGGCGGATGCGCATCGGCCTTCTCGGCGAGCCCGACCTGGGCGAGCAGCGCGCGGCCGCGTTCCAACGCTTGCGCACGCGGCTCCTTCTTCACATACAGCGGCCCCTCGATCACGTTCTCCAGCGCCGTGCGGTGTGGAAACAGGTTGAAGCGCTGAAACACCATCGAGACCCGGGTACGGATGTTCACGATCGACGGCGCGTCGCGGTCGACCTTCAATCCCTCGACGCTGATCTCGCCGCGGTCGTAGCTTTCGAGGCCGTTGATACAGCGCAAAATGGTCGACTTGCCGGAGCCTGATGGCCCGATGATGCAGACCACCTCGCCCTTCTGAACGGAGGCCGTGATGCCCTTGAGCACCTCGACTTTGCCAAAGCTCTTGTGGACGTCATTCAGTTCGATCATCGCTTGCCGGCCCGCTTCTCGAAGTGACGGACCAGCAGGATCAAGGGAATGCTCATGGTGAGATACATCAGCGCAACAAGGGTGAACACGCTGGTGTTCTTGAACGTCGACGAGGCGATCAGCTTGCCTTGCAGGGCAAGCTCGGCGACGGTGATGGTGGAGGCCTGCGAGGAATCCTTCAGCATCATGATCATGACGTTGCCGTAGGGAGGCAGCACGATGCGGACCGCCTGCGGCAGCACAACGCGGCGCATCGTCAGCCACCAGCCCATGCCGATCGACTGCGCCGCTTCGATCTGCCCCTTGTCAATCGCCTCGATACCGGCGCGGAAATTCTCGGCCTGATAGGCCGAGTAGGCAATGCCGAGCCCCAGGATTGCGGCCTGCAAGGCCGACAACGTGACGCCGAGATCCGGCATCACGAAGTAAAGATAGAACAACAGAACGATGATTGGGATGCCGCGGATCACGTTGATCAGACTGGCGCTGAGCATCGACAGCACCCTGATGCCCGAGACCCGCATCATCGCCCAGACGAGGCCGAGCACCGTCGAGAGCAGCAGCGAGCCGATGGTGACGACGATCATCAGCGCAACGCCGTTCAACAGGATCGGGAAGAACTCGACGGCGTCGCGCCAGAAGCCTTTCATCGGCCAGCCTTCATCGATCAACCTTGCGCCTTCAGACCCCATTTATCCAAGATCTTGGCAATGGTGCCGCTGGCCTTGAGCTTCGCGAGCGAGGCGTTGATCTTGCCCAGCAGCGCGGTCTCGCCCTTGCGCACGCCAATGCCGACCGAGCCGACCGTGACGGGCTTGTAGCCGTCGACCAGACGCACTTCGGGGAAGCCGCCCTGTTTCAGATTGTAGGCGAGGATCGGATAGTCGGCATAGCCGGCCTTGAGGCGGCCCGTGTTCACGTCGCGCAGGATGTCGGGAATGGTGTCGTAGGCTTTGACCTCGGCGAACAGGCCGGACTTCTTCAGCGCGTCGACGAAGGCAGTGCCGACCTGGGCGCCGACGGTCTCGCCCTTCAGATCTTCCTGAGACGCATAGACCTTGGTGTCGCTCTTCGGCACGACGAGGCCCTCGCCGTAAGTGTAGATCGGGTCGGAGAAGTCGACGACCTCCTTGCGCGGGGGCGTGATGAACATCGCAGCGGCGATGATGTCGATCTTGCTCGAGGTCAGCGACGGAATCAGCGCCGAGAACTGCATCGGCTCGATCTGCACGTTGAAACCGGCATCCTTGCCGATCTCGGTGACGAGATCGACCATGATGCCCTGAATGGTATTGGTCTTGGTATCGAGGAAGGTGAAGGGAATGCCTGTCGGCGTCGAGCCGACTTTCAGCACCTGCTGGGCCGAGGCCGGAGCCACGGCTGCAATTGCCAATGCCGCGACCGCGGCCAGACCAAAACGCTTCATCGCATCCCCCTTTGGGCCTGGCCGATGGCGGCGCTCGCGAATGTCGTCATCACACGTTGCAGGAGACGTTGCGGGTTACGCCGTTTCGGCCTATTTTCACCGATATGAAAATTTGGTCACACTTTCGCGGCCCGTGCAAGCGGTTTTCATGCACATGAAGGAAGCGGTCTGACGTGAGCGGTGGCAAAAGAATGCGCAAGCCGACCGCCGCCAAGTCGGCCAAGAAGGTGAAGGCCAAGACTAGACCCAAGGCCGTCACCGAGCCCGCGATGGACGTCGCGGTTGGCCGCCGTATCAGGGATCTCCGGCGCGTCAGGGAGTTTTCGCTGGAAGCGGTCGCGGCGCGCACGGATCTATCGATCGGCTTCCTCAGCCAGATCGAGCGCGGTCTTTCATCACCCTCGCTGCGCGTGCTGGCGACGCTCGCAGACGTGTTCGGCGTCGGCATCGCCGCACTGTTCGGCGCGAGCCCGAGCGCCGACGGCGGATCGGACCAGGTGGTGACGCGCGGGCTTCAGCGGCCCGAGCTGAAGCTCTGGCGCAGCGGCGTATCAAAGCAATTGCTGAGTCCGGCGAGCGCCGACAACAAGCTCAATCTGTTCCTGGTGCATCTGGAGCCCGGCGGCTCGACGGGCGACGAACTCTACACCCATGATGGCGAGGAGGCCGGGCTCGTGCTCGAAGGCGAGATGATGCTGACGGTAGACAGCGAGACGTGGTCGCTGAAGACCGGCGACAGCTTTCGCTTCGCCAGCAGCCGGCCGCACCGGTTTTCCAATCCTGCGCAGGATGCCAAGGCCGTGGTGCTGTGGGTGAATTGCGCGACGGGGGCGGGGTAGCCCCGTGTTCGCCTCTCTCGCCGCACTCGGCGTTGAGAGAAATGAGCCGCGCCGCCTCCACATCATCATTGCGAGGAGCCCTTGCGACGAAGCAATCCAGAGTGTCGCCGCGGAAAGATACTGGATTGCTTCGCTGCGCTCGCAATGACGAGCGGATGGAGCTTCACCCAAACCGATGCGCGTACCGGTCCACCGTCAGCGCGCTGACGTCGATGTCCGGATTTCTGCCCGACAGCATGTCGGCGAGCACGCGCCCCGAGCCGCAGGCCATGGTCCAGCCGAGCGTGCCGTGACCGGTGTTGAGGTGGAGGTTGGCGTATTGCGTTGGGCCGATCACGGGCGGGCCGTCCGGCGTCATCGGGCGCAGGCCGCTCCAGAACGTCGCCTTGGCGAGATCGCCGCCGCGTGGAAACAGGTCGGTCAGCGAATGATCGAGCGTGGCGCGGCGTGCATCGTAGAGCTTGCTCGAATAGCCGGAGATTTCCGCGGTGCCGCCGACGCGGATGCGATTGCCGAGGCGGGTGATCGCGACCTTGTAGCTCTCGTCCATCACGGTGGATTCCGGCGCGCCGGAGGCGTCCTTGATCGGCACCGTGATCGAATAGCCCTTCACCGGATAGACCGGGAGCGAAATGCCGAGCGGAGCCAGGAGCCGCGACGACCAGCTTCCGAGCGCGAGGACGTAAGCGTCTGCCTGCAACAGGCCGGCACTGGTTGCGATACCGCCGATGCGCGCGCCGTCGGTGACGATGCGATCGATGCTCGTGTTGAACATGAAGCGCACGCCGAGCGCCTCGGCGTGCTTGGCCAGCGCCTGCGTGAACATGTGGCAGTCGCCGGTCTCATCCTGGGGCAAGCGAAGCCCGCCGACGAACTTCTCCTTCACGCCGCCGAGCGCCGGCTCGACCGCAATGCAGCCCTCGCGGCTCAGCAACTCGAAAGGCACGCCGTACTGCTTGAGCACGGCGATGTCCTCGGCCGTGCCATCGAGCTGCGCCTGATAGCGGAACAGCTGCAGCGTTCCCTGCGAGCGTTCGTCATACTGAATACCGATGTCGCGGCGCAGATCGCGCAAGGAATCGCGGCTGTATTCCGCGATCGGAATCATCCGGCTCTTGTTGACCGCATAGCGCGCGCTGGTGCAGTTGCGCAGCAGCTTGAGCAGCCAGACCCACATGACAGGATCGAGCTTCGGCCGGATCACCAGCGGGCCGTGCTTCATCAACAGCCACTTGACCGCCTTCACCGGCACGCCTGGGCCGGCCCAAGGCGAGGAATAGCCGGGCGACACCTCGCCGGCATTGGCGAAAGAGGTCTCCAGCGCCGGCTCCGGCTGGCGGTCGACGACCGTCACCTCATGACCGGCACGCGCAAGATAGTAGGCAGAGGTGACACCGATGACACCGCTGCCGAGGATCAAGACTTTCACGCTTCGTCAAACTCCCGCGGCATCACGCGCGCCGCTGCAAGAAGAAACTCCGTGAACCGCAGGAGCAATTATCAGGCCACCTTCTTGATGGCATCGCCGAGGATCGAGACCATCTGGTCGATGTGGCTCTTCTCGACGATGAGCGGCGGCGACATCGCGAAGCTGTCGCCGCTCATGCGCAGGTAAAGCCCGGTGTTGAAGCAGTCGACCATCACGTCATAGCCGCGCGCGCCGATGACGCCGTCGCGCGGCGCGAGCTCGACCGCGGCCATCAGGCCGCAATTGCGGATGTCGACGACGTTCGGCAGCCCCTTCAGCGAATGCAGCGCATCGCGCCAATATTCGGCGATCGACGCGCCGCGCGTGAGCAGGCCTTCATCCTTGTAGATGTCGAGCGTCGCGATGCCGGCGGCGCAGGCGGTCGGATGCGCGGAATAAGTGTAGCCGTGGAACAGCTCCATCTGGTTCTCGGGGCCGACCATCAGGCCGTCATGTACCTTGCGGCTCGCGAACACCGCGCCGCAGGGAATGGTGCCGTTGGTGATGCCCTTGGCCGTCGTCATCAGGTCCGGCGTGACGCCGAAGAAGTTGGCGGCAAACGGCGTGCCCAGCCGGCCGAAGCCGGTGATGACCTCGTCGAAGATCAGGAGAATGCCGTGCTTGTCGCAAATCTCGCGCAGGCGCTGGAGATAGCCCTTCGGCGGCGGCAGCACCGCAGTCGAACCCGGCACTGGCTCGACGATGACCGCGGCGATCGTCTCGGCACCGTGCAGGCCGACCAGGCGCTCGAGATCGTCGGCAAGCTCGGCGCCGTGCTCAGGCTGATCCTTGGCGAAGGCGTTGCGGGTGAGATCGTGGGTGTGACGGATATGGTCGACGCCCGGCAGCAGGGTGGCGAAGGCGCGGCGATTGGCGACCATGCCGCCGACCGAGGTGCCGCCGAAGCCGACGCCGTGATAGCCGCGCTCGCGGCCGATCAGCCGGGTGCGGCTCGCCTGACCGTTGGCGCGGTGATAGGCCAGCGCGATCTTCAGCGCGGTGTCGACCGACTCGGAGCCGGAGTTGGTGAAGAAGACCCGATCGAGGCCCTTCGGCGCGATCTCGGCGAGACGCTCGGCGAAATCGAACGCCAGCGGATGGCCCATCTGGAACGACGGCGCGAAGTCCAGCGTCATGAGCTGGCGCTCGACCGCAGCCGCAATCTGCTTGCGGCCATGGCCAGCATTGACGCACCACAGGCCGGCGGAGCCATCGATCACCTTGCGGCCATCGACGGTGGTGTAGTGCATGCCCTCGGCCGAGGAGAACAGGCGGGGCGCCTTCTTGAACTGACGGTTGGCCGTGAACGGCATCCAGAACGAGTCGGTCTTGATAGTGTTCGGAATCTGATGAAGGGTCACGGCCGCGCTCCTTTGCTGACCTGCCAGCAGAGCCACGGCTTACAAAGCGCAACAAGTCCTTTTCTGATCAGCTGCAAGCCATTGATTTAATTGGAGCTGCCGGTCCATATTTGAGCGATCCGCAACACTTGCAACACGGACCAAGGCAAGGACCAGGGCATGAGCGTCGACATCGGTGGACGGCTGCGATTCATCCGAGCGCGCAACAAGCTGTCGCAGCGTGAGCTGGCAAAACGTGCCGGCGTCACCAATTCGACGATCTCGCTGATCGAATCCAACCAGATGAACCCCTCGGTCGGCGCGCTCAAGCGCATCCTTGACGGCATCCCGATGGGGCTCGCCGAGTTCTTCGCGCTGGAGCCGGAGTCGAGGCGCAAGATCTTCTACCGCGCGGAGGAACTGACCGAGGTCGGCAAGAAGCCGATCTCCTACCGGCAAGTCGGCGACAATCTGTTCGGCCGCAGCCTCCAGATCCTGAAGGAGCGCTACGAACCCGGCAGCGACACCGGGCGCGTCCACCTCGTCCATGACGGCGAGGAAGGCGGCATCGTGATCTCCGGAAAGCTCGAAGTCACCGTGGAGGACGAGCGGCGCATCCTCAACCCGGGCGATGCCTATTATTTCGAGAGCCGCCGCCCGCATCGCTTCCGCTGCGTCGGCGGCAAGCCGTGCGAAGTGATCTCGGCCTGCACGCCGCCGACGTTCTGATACGGGCGGTTCGCCCCCTCTCCCGCTTGCGGGAGAGGGTTGGTGAGAGGGTGTCTCCGCCGAAAGATTCTCTCTGCGGAGAAAGCCCTCACCCGGCGCTTCGCGCCGACCTCTCCCGCAAGGGGGACAGGTCAAGAAGAAGCCTCAACGCTGCGTCAGCAACTCCTCGATCCGGATCGGGAAGCGGCGGACACGCACGCCGGTCGCATGCCAGACCGCGTTGGCGACCGCGCCGGCGCTGCCGGTGATGCCGATCTCGCCGACACCCTTGATGCCCAGCGCATTGACGTGGGGGTCATGCTCCTCGACCGTGATCACGTCGAGCGGCGGCACGTCGGCATTCACGGGGATGTGGTACTCGCCGAGATTGGCGTTCATGATGCGGCCGGTACGGCGGTCGGTGATGGCCTCCTCGTGCAGCGCGAAGGACAGACCCCAGATCATGCCGCCGAACAGCTGGCTCTGCACCATCCGCGGATTGACGATGCGTCCCGCCGCGAAGGCGCCAACCATGCGGGTAACCCGGACCTGACCCAGCTCGGGATCGACCTTCACCTCAGCGAACACCGCGCCGTGGGCATGCATGGCGAATTCCTCCAGCGCCGCAGGGTTCGGCGCGCCGGTGCCGCGCGCCTCGACCTCGGAGATGCCAGCGCGGGCCAGGATCTCGGCATAGCTCTCGCCACGGCTTTCGTCGTCGCGTCGAAACAGCTTTCCGTCGCGCGCAACTACGCCGGCATTGCCGGCGCCGAACAGCGGCGAGCGCTCGTCATTCGTGGCGAGATCGGCGAGCTTTGCAATCACGGCCGCCCCGGCGCTATGGATCGCCGCACCCGCGGTCGCCGTGTGCGCCGAGCCACCAGCGATGCCCGCGTCGGGCAGGTCCGAGCTACCGGCCTTGAACTCCACGCGGTCGATGTCGAGCCCGAGTTCGTCGGCCGCGATCTGGGCCAACGCGGTCCAGGCGCCCTGCCCCATGTCATGCGCGCCGATCTCCATGGCGCCGGAGCCATCACGGCGGATCACCGCGCGCGCTTCGGCCTGGAACATCAGCGCCGGGAAGGTCGCGGTGCCCATGCCCCAGCCGACCAGCAGGCCGGCACCGTCGCCCATCTGCCGTGGCGGCAGCGGACGCTTCGCCCAGCCAAACCGCGCCGCGCCCTGCTCGTAGCAGGCGCGCAGCGCCTTGGACGAGAACGGTTTTCCGGTGATCGGCTCGACCTCGGCATAGTTCCTCAGGCGGAAAGCGAGCGGATCCATGCTGCAGGCCCAGGCCATCTCGTCGATCGCACTTTCGAGCGCGATCGATCCCGTCGCCTCGCCAGGCGCGCGCATGAACAACGGCGTGCCGGTGTTGACGCGGACCGCGTCATGTGTGGTGCGGATTGCAGGCGCCGCATAGAGCGTGTGCGAGGCATCGGCCGCGGGCTCGTAAAAATCATCGAACGTGCTCGATACGGTTCTGGCGTGATGATCGAGCGCGGTCAGGCGCCCCTCGCCGTTCGCGCCGATGCGCAGCCGCTGGCGCGTCGGCGCACGGTGACCGACCGGGCCATACATTTGCTCACGGCGCAGCACGAGCTTGACCGGCCTGCCGACCAGCTTCGCCGCCATCAAGCCGAGGATCTGCGGACCGGTCAAGAATCCCTTCGACCCGAAGCCGCCACCGAGAAAGGGGCTGCGGATGTGAATCTTCTCGGGCGCGAGGCCGAACAGCTCGGCGACGCGCGCGCGGGCCATCACCATGGCCTGGCTCGGCGTGTCAATGGAGAGTGTATCGCCGTCCCAATGCGCCACGATCGCATGCGGCTCCATTGCGTTGTGATATTGCGACGGCGTCTCGTAGATCGCATCGATCCGCTTCTCGGCAGAGGCAAGGCCCGCCTCGACATCGCCGTGGTGATGCGCCGCGGGGTTGCCGACGCCG
The DNA here is from genome assembly GCF_023073795.1 of Bradyrhizobium sp. 159. Classification (NCBI taxonomy): domain Bacteria; kingdom Pseudomonadati; phylum Pseudomonadota; class Alphaproteobacteria; order Hyphomicrobiales; family Nitrobacteraceae; genus Bradyrhizobium; species Bradyrhizobium sp. 159. The sequence goes on from NZ_JADPKE010000029.1 coordinate 191,039, forward strand.
ACCACCGGCGGCACGAAGCTTTCGCCGGCCTCGAGGCCGACAAGCGGGGGCAGCGTGTCGTATCGCGGCGCCAGCAGCGCCGCGCCTTCCGTTGCGGCCTCCAGCGTCTCCGCGATCACGACGGCGATCGGCTGGTTGGCGTAGCGGACCTCATTGCTCTGCAACACCTCCATCCGGAAAACGAACGGGTTGGTCTTGATGTCCGGGTCGATCGCGAGCGCTGGCTTGTGGTCGAGGGTCATGACGTCCACGACGCCGGGATGGCGCTTGGCGGCGGCGACGTCGAGCGAGATCACGTGACCCCGCGCGATACTGGCCACGGCCATCACCGCAAACAGCATGCCCGGCGGATGATTGTCGGCGGCATAGGTCGCTCGCCCCGTGACCTTGAGGACGCCGTCACGGCGCGTCAGCGGTTGGCCGATATTCGAGCCATGGCGCAGATGGGCGGGCGCACTCGTGAGATTGAGCTCAGGCATGGACGGCTCCGGAAGTCGAGGCAAAGGGAGAGGCCGGCAGCGCCGGCGGGCGCGCGGGCGTGCCCGCCGCGGCCAGGGTCAACGCGCGCACGAGAATACGGTGCGCGAGCTCGATCTTGTAAGCATTGTCACCGGACGGCTTTGCATCAGTGAGCGCGCGCCAGGCGGCGTCCCGGAAGGCGTCGGCCATGGGCGTGACATTCCTGAGAACGTCCTCCGCGGCGCGGGCACGCCAGGGCTTTGCCGCGACGCCGCCAAGCGCAAGCCGCGCCTCGGCGATCTTGCCGTTCTCGATCCGCAACGCGGCCGCAGCCGATACCACGGCAAAGGCATAAGACGTACGCTCACGAACCTTGAGGTAGCGCGCATGCGCGGCAAAGCTGCGCGCCGCCGGCGGCAGGCGCAGCGCAATGATGAGGTCGCCGGGTTCGAGCGCCGTATCGCGCTCCGGGGTGTTGCCGGGCAGGCGGTGCAGTTCGTCGAGCGCGATCTCGCGCCGGCCGGTCCTGCCCTCGATCTCGACAACGGCGTCGAGTGCGACCAGCGGGACGCAGAAATCGGACGGATGCGTGGCGATGCAGCTCTCGCTCCAGCCGAGCACGGCGTGACTGCGGTTCTCGCCGTCGCGGGCGTCGCAGCCGCTGCCGGCCTCGCGCTTGTTGCAACGGCTCGCCGTGTCATAGAAATACGCGCAGCGCGTCCGTTGCAAGAGATTGCCGCCGACCGTGGCTGCGTTGCGCAGTTGCGCGGATGCACCGGAGAGGAGCGCTTCGGCGACCGCGGGATACGATCTCGCGAATTCGGAATCATGCGCGAGATCGGCGTTGCTGACGAGCGCGCCGACGCGCAACGACCCGTCGGCGAGACGTTCGATCCGATCGAGTCCATCAAGATGCGTGACGTCGACGAGACGATCCGGACGGCTGACGCCGCCCTTCATCAGATCGAGCAGATTGGTGCCGGCGGCGAGATAGACGGCGCCCGGCTGGGCCGCGGCGGCAATGGCCTCGGCAACCGTGCCGGGCCTGACATAATCGAACGGCTTCATGCGGAGCGCCTCTGATTGGATTCGTCCATGCGTGCTTGTGCGTCAAGCACGGCATCGACGATGCCGGCATAGGCGCCGCAGCGGCACAGATTGCCGCTCATGCATTCGCGGATGCGCTCGGGATCGTTGCCGGCCTGCGCTTCACTCATCATGCCGATGGCGCTCATGATCTGGCCGGGCGTGCAGAAGCCGCACTGGAAGCCGTCGTGGGCGATGAAGGCGGCCTGCACGGGATGAAGCTGGTCGCCGCGCGCAACGCCCTCGATGGTGAGAATGTCGGCGCCATCATGACTGATGGCGAGCGCGAGGCAGGAATTGATGCGCTTGCCGTCGACGAGAATGGTGCAGGCGCCGCACTGGCCGCGGTCGCATCCCTTCTTGGTTCCGGTCAGATGGAGGCGCTCACGCAGAAGATCGAGCAGCGTGACGCGCGGGTCGTCGAGGTCGAAATCGCGCCGCACACCGTTCACGGTGAGGCTGATGGAGTGGTTCATACAAGGCTCCGATCAGATTTGGTCATGAGTCATCGCGCAGCGTGCCACCGCCGTGGCCGCGGCCGATACACATCGGCCAGGCGGGAGCCGGGCCAACACTCGGGGGAAGATACGGAGGCACCCTCCGCTTAGCAAGGGCCGTCGCGAAAATATTGGAATTCGTCAAAGCCCGTGCGCAAACAAGGCGATGCAGCTAGCCAGGGTTCAATCTAACCAATTCGTGATCTACACTGCCGGCATGGACGACCAGACCGACCAGACCCGGAAGCCCCGCGCCGATGCCGTGCGCAATCGCGAGCGCGTGCTCGAAGCCGCGAAAGTCGTGTTCAGCGCCGGCGGCCCGGAAGCGAGCCTCGAAGCTGTGGCAAAGCGTGCCGGTGTCGGCATCGGCACGCTCTATCGGCATTTCCCGACACGCGAGGATTTGTTCGAGGCGGTCTACCGCCGCGAGGTCGAGCAGCTCAGCGAGCTCGCCGAGCATCTGCGAAGCGCCAACGATCCGGTCGACGCGCTGCGACGGTGGCTGCGCTCCGCCGTCGAATTCGTTGCCACAAAGAAAGGCATGTCGGCCGCGCTGGCACTGACCTATCAGAGCTCGTCGGAGCTCGCCGCCTTCTCGATGGAGCGGCTGACCAAGGCGATCGGCTCGCTGCTCGACCGCGCCGTCGCAGCCGGTCAGATGCGCGGCGATGTCAGCCCGGAGGACCTGCTCAGGGCCCTGATCGGCATGTGCTACATGCACGACCAGCCCGGCTGGCAGTCCTCGGTGCTGCGCATGCTCGATGTGTTCGTGGACGGGCTGCGGGTGCAGCCCCGCACCAAGGCCAGGACGCGCGCCGCCGCCAAACCTGCGAAGCGGGGCGCGAAGCGCAAGCGATAGCCGACGGCGGCTACAAGATCACCGGAGGCTCGCTGCTGAAAGCCGGACAGGAGGCCTAAGTCGCAAAGCCCGGGCCAGCCTTCGTCGCGTTCATCCGCGAGCGGATCAGCAGCAACACGACGATGCCGATGTTCAGCGCGTTCCATGCCACGCCGTTCGCAAACGCCGCGGCATACGAGCCGGTGGCATCGAAGATGACGCCCGACACCCAGCCGCCGAAGGACATGCCGAACACGGACGCAAAGATCACGATGCCGACGCGCGTCGCGGCTTCGCTCGCCGGCATCGCCTCGCGCACGATGATGGCATAGCTCGGCACGATGCCACCCTGGAACAGGCCGAACATCGCGGAGATGAGATAGAGCGAGGTGAGGCTGTCGAAAAACAAATAGAACACCAACGCAAAGCCTTGCGCCAGCGATCCCACCAGCAGCGTGCGGATACCGCCGATCTTGTCGGCGAGATAGCCCGAGCCGATCCGGCTGACGATGCCGCAGCCCATCATCAGCGACAGCATCTCGGCGCCGCGCGCGACGCCATAGCCGAGATCGCCGCAATAGGCGACGATATGCACCTGAGGCATCGCCATGGCGACACAGCAGGAGATGCTGGCAATCGAGAGCAGCACCGTCAGCGTGTTGGTCGACAGCTTCAGATCGACTTGAGGCGGCGGTGCATTGGCGTGATCGCGGATATGATCGTCGCCCATCTGCGCGCGGAGGACGAGGACGAGAAGTGCCATCGTGCTCGCGCAGACGATGCCGATGCCGATATGGGTATAGCGCCAGCCGGCGGTCTGTGTGCCCCAGCTCACAATCGGCGGCCACATCGTGCCGGCGACATAATTGCCACTGGCGACGATGGTCACGGCTAGCCCCCGATAGCGCTCGAACCAATGCGAGGCTTCCGCCATCAGCGGCGCGAAGGTCGCGGAGGTGCCAAGGCCGATCAGGAAATACGCCGCCACGAACTGCCAGAGCTGAGTTGATAAGCCCGCGAGCACATTGGCGACGCCGAGGAAGGCGATGCTGATTGCCATCGCGGGCACGATGCCGAACCGGTCGGTGATCTTGCCGGCGATCACGCCGCCCAGCCCGAAACCGAACATCATGAGCGTGAAGGCCAGCGACACCGCGCCGCGTGTGGCACCGAATTCCGCCTGCACCACGGGAATCACGACCACGACCGCCCACATGCCGACGGCGCCGATCGAGCCGATCACAAGCGCAATCGCGAGCCGCACCCAGGCCTGACGGGAATCAGGCGTGAAGGAGGCCGGTCTCTGTCCTGGGTGATTTGGCGCAAGCACGGTCGGGACCATGTTCGCTGGACGCTTCATGGTCAAGCATCGTGGCGCGATATTGGGCATGCGCGGTGCGCTGCGGTAAGAAGGAGCTTGGCGAAGGCGCGTTTTGCCATTAATTTGCAATCAGCGTGTGCAACACCGCCGCGCGGGGAACTTAACGACGCAATATGTTGCTGCGATTGACACGATCGATGCGGATCAAGCTGGGGCGCTTCGTTGCCTTGGCCTATCTGTTCTGCGTGGTCGCGCCGGCAGCAGGTCTCGCCTGGAGCAATGGCCCGGCGCGCTGCCTGGATGAGGCCGTGCTGGCTGACCTCGTGCCGGCGCATCATCAGATGGCGGCCAGCCACGCCCATGACGGCACCTCGCATCACCACGCCGGATCACATACGCATCACCAGACCGCCGAACAGGACGCGCCAGCCTCGCATCATCATGGCGGCAAGGGAACAGTCGGACCCTGCTGCGCGATGATGTGCGTGAGCGCGCTGCCGGCCGATCTGCCCAGCGTGGCCAAGCCGCTTCTGCCTGTCGCCGCCTGTGCAACCGAGATCGTGGCGATCCTGCACAGCGCAGCGCCGCCCCTGCACTACCGTCCTCCCATCGCCTGATCTGACGCGACGGCATCAGGTCGAGCGCATCCGCGCGCGCGCCTGTGGTCTTACGACAGATCAGGGATGAATCATGCTTACGCTTTCCGGGGCGAAGTCCGCGGCAGCACTCGCTGCGCGTGGACGACACTTTCGACACGATTGGCCGCTGCTGGCCTTGGCGCTGGTCTTGGCCGCATTGGCGTTGTCCGGCTGCATGCCGGCAACGATACCCGTCGCCAGTGCGGACCCTGCCGATCCCGCGGCCAAGGTCGCGTCTGTCGGCTATCGGTCGACGATTGCGCCCTACACGAGCCTGCGGCCTGCGGCGCCGGCCCCATGGCGCGGCCGCAACGACGCGGTCACACCGCAGCCAAAACAAGAGCAGTAGGAGCGCGCCATGATACATCATCTCGCGCGCCCCCTGCTCGCTCTCGCCGCGCTCGGTCTTTGCGCAGCCGGTCTTGCCGGCTGTGCTGCGTTCTCGCCCGACAGCGGCATGACGACAGTCTCGGAGCTGACGAATCAGAGCATCAACAAGGACGTCGCCTTCGTGCGAACAACCGAGGGCGCCGGCGCGGTTGACGGGCGCGTGCGCCAATTGCTGTCGCGGACATTGACCGCAGATGCTGCCGTGCAGATTGCGCTGCTCAACAACAAGGGATTGCAAGCGGCCTATAACGAGCTGGCGCTCGCCGAGACCGATCTGGTCGAGCAGAGTCTGCCGCCCAATCCCGTGTTTTCGATCTCGCGGATCTCAGGCAATGGCGCCAGCGAGATCGAGCGCCAGGTAGTCGGCGATATCCTTGCGCTCGCCACCCTGCCGTTCCGCTCCGACATCGCGCGCGACCGCTTTCGCCAGGCCCAGTTGCGCGCCGCACTGGCAACGCTGCGGCTCGCCGCGGACGTCCGCAGCGCTTATTGGCGCGCCGTTGCCGGCAACGAGATGGTGGTGCTGCTGACCGACGCGAAAGCGACGGCGGAATCGACCGCACAGCTCGCGGTCAAGCTCGGTGAGACCGGCTCACTCAACAAGCTCGACCAAGCACGCGAGCAGGTGTTTTACGCCGAGACCACCGCCGACCTCGCCACCGCGCGGCAAACGACGGCAAGCGCCCGCGAAAGGCTCGCGCGCCTGATGGGGCTGTGGGACGGCGGCCTCGACTTCCGCCTGCCCAACCAATTACCGCCGCTGCCGCGACGCCCGCACGCGTTGCCCACGATCGAAGCCGACGCGGTCGCACATCGCATCGACTTACAGATCGCGCGGCTGGAGCTGACAGCGCTGGCGAAGTCGCTGAACCTCACCGAGGCGACGCGCTTCGTCACCCTGCTCGATCTCGCCGGCATCTCCCGCCGCACCCGGGATCCGGAAGGCCCCCCGTTTCGCGAGCGCGGCTTCGACGTGCAGTTCCAGATTCCGCTCTTCGACGGCGGCGAGGTGCGCGTGCGGCAGGCGGCGGAGATCTACAACTTCGCCTTCAACCGCCTCACCGAGCGCGCCGTCAATGTGCGTTCGGAAGCACGCGACGCTTATCGCATCTATCGTTCCAGCTACGACATCGCCAGCCACTACCAGCGCGAGATCGTTCCTTTGCGAAAAATCATCACCGAGGAGATGCAGCTGCGCTTCTCCAGTATGCAGGTCGATATTTTTGCGCTGCTCACCGAGGCACGGCAGCGCCTCGCGTCGCTGCGCGGCGCCATCGACGCCAAGCAACGATTCTTCCTCGCGCAGTCCGGCTTGCAGACCGCCGTCAATGGCGGCGGCTCCCCTGCAGCCGGCAGCGACAATCCAACCACCATCGCCGCGGCAGCGCCTGCCGATGGCGGCCACTGAGATGGAGGCCAGCATGTTTTCCCGCCGAGGATTTTTGGGCACTGCCGCGCTCGTCAGCGCCTCCGCGATTCAGGGCCGCGTCCAGGCCGCTTCGATTCCGGAGGCTGCGCATATGGACAAGGTGGTGATGCAGCCGCCGCTGCATCCGATCAGCGGCCCGGACTATCGTCCCGTGGTCACGCTGAACGGCTGGTCGCTGCCGTTCCGCATGAACGGCGACTGGAAGGAATTCCATCTCGTCGCCGAGCCCGTGGTGCGCGAATTCGCCGAAGGCATGAAGGTGAATTTGTGGGGCTATAACGGCCAGTCGCCGGGCCCGACCATCGAAGCCGTCGAGGGCGACAAGCTCCGCATCTTCGTCACCAACAAGCTGCCCGAATACACCACCGTGCACTGGCACGGCATGATCATTCCCAGCGGCATGGATGGTGTCGGCGGGCTGAACCAGCCGCATATCCAGCCGGGAAAAACCTTCGTCTACGAGTTCGAGATGAAGAAGAGCGGAACCTTCATGTATCACCCGCATTCCGACGAAATGGTGCAGATGGCGATGGGCATGATGGGCATGGTCGTCGTGCATCCGCGCGATTCGAGCTTCCGGCCCGTGGACCGCGACTTCGTCTTCGTGATGAGCACCTATCGCGTCGATCCCGGCACCTATCTGCCGCAGGTCAACGAGATGACCGACTTCAACATGTGGACCTGGAACGCGCGGGTGTTTCCCGGCATCGATCCGCTGCCGGTCAGGCTCGGCGACAACGTGCGCGTGCGCATCGGCAATCTCAGCATGACCAACCATCCGATCCATCTGCACGGCCACAGCTTTGCCGTGACCTGCACCGACGGCGGCTGGATTCCGGAGAGCGCGCAATATCCGGAGACCACGACGGACGTCCCGGTCGGCGCGGTGCGTGTGTTCGACGTGCTCGCGGACAATCCCGGCGATTGGGCGTTCCATTGCCACAAGTCGCACCACACCATGAATGCGATGGGCCATGACGTGCGCAACCTGATCGGCGTATCGCGCAAGGATCTCGCCAAGGCCGTCGGCAAGCTCGCGCCCGACAGCATGGCGATGGGTTCGACCGGCATGGCGATGGGCAACATGGAGATGCCCGCGCCCGACAACACGCTGCCGATGATGACCGGTACCGGCCAGTTCGGGCCGATTGAGATGGGCGGAATGTTCACGGTGATGAAGATTCGCGAAGAGCTCGCGCGCGACGACTATCGCGATCCCGGCCCCTACCAATTCCCGAAAGGCACTGTCGCGTATGAGGTCACGCCGCCGGCCGTTGAGCCGGCACGACAAAAATCAGGCAGTTCGCCAATGAAGCACAAGATGTGAGCGTTCGATGAACCACCAACTGGAGACGACGATGAAGAAAACGATCAGGCTCGCCCTGGCGCTGACCGCGCTCTCGGCCGTGCCGGCCCTTGCCCACGACAAGCACGGGCACGGGACCTTTTCGGCCGGCGAGCCCGGCAATCCCAACAAGCCCGCGCGCACCATCGAGATTCTGATGAACGAGATGGACTACACACCCGCCAGGATCGAAGTCAAACGCGGCGAGCAGATTCGCTTCGTCCTGCGCAACGTCGGCAAGGAGGACCATGAATTCCTGCTCGCGACACCTAAGGAGAATCTCGCCCATGCGGTGGAGATGAAGAAGCATCCGCACATGGAGCACGACGACCCGAACGGGGTGCGTCTCGCCCCGAACAAGACGGCCGAGATCCTCTGGAAGTTCAGCAAGGCCGGCACGTTCGAATTTTCCTGTCTGATTCCCGACCACCGCGAGTACGGCATGGTCGGCCACGTCACCGTGAAGTAACGAAAAGGGAGACTGCCATGAACCGCATCATCCGTATCACTGCTGCGCTGGCGCTGACGTTAGGCGGTGCCACTGGAGCCCTGGCCGGCGCTGCCTCGATCAGCGGCGAGGTCAAGAAGATCGACGAGGGCGCCGGTAAGATCACGCTCAAGCACGGCCCCGCGAAAAGCCTCGGCATGGAGGAACCCATGACCATGGTCTACCGCGTCAAGGATCCCGCGATGCTGAAGCAGGTGAAGGTCGGCGATAAGGTGACCTTCGAGGCCGAGGAGGCCGCCTCGGGTTATTCGGTGACCAAGATGGAGAAGGCGAAGTAGGGCGGCCTTCCCTCTGCGTCATTCCGGGGGCGGCTCGAAGAGCCGAACCCGGAATCCCGAGAATTTCGGGTTCGATGCTCCGCATCGCCCCGCAAATGACTCCCAAAAACCCCTCGCCTCGCTCTTCCGCACCCTCCGTTAACCCTTTGCTAACCATACACCGGGCAAAAATTGCCGGGTGAAGTCGAGTGTCGTCAGCCGCGTAGAACGGGAGCCCCCGTGGACGCCAGTGCGGTGCCTCACTTTCGGAACGGCGGCCCCTCGGCCGCTGCGCAGACGTTTGGGGCGCGCGGACGGCAGTCGCGCGGGGAGGCAGCTACCATGGTCGATGTCACCGCGGGACAAGGCGTAGGCGGGGCAAGGCCCGGGATCCCCTCCGTCTCCGAAATCGTCAACGTCCTCAAGCGCGGCGATATCGCGCTGGCGCTCGGCATCCTCACCATCCTGGTGGTGCTGATCCTCCCCCTGCCCGCGATCGTGCTGGACCTGTTCCTGGCGATCTCGATCACGCTCTCGATCCTGATCCTGATGACGTCGCTGTTCATCCAGGCGCCGCTGGAATTCTCCGCCTTCCCGACCATCCTGCTGATCTCGACCATGCTGCGCCTGTCGCTCAACATGGCCTCGACCCGGCTGATCCTGTCGCACGGGCACGAGGGCACGGCTGCCGCCGGTCACGTCATCGAGGCCTTCGGCAGCTTCGTGATGGGCGGCAATTTCGTCATCGGTATCATCGTCTTCGCCATCCTGATCATCGTCAACTTCGTCGTCATCACCAAGGGTTCGGGCCGCATCGCGGAGGTCGCCGCCCGCTTCCACCTCGACGCCATGCCCGGCAAGCAGATGGCGATCGACGCCGACCTCTCCGCCGGCCTGATCGACGAGAAGGTCGCCAAGGAGCGACGCAAGGAACTGGAGGATGAGAGCGGCTTCTTCGGTGCCATGGACGGCGCCTCCAAGTTCGTGCGCGGCGATGCCATCGCCGGCCTGCTGATCGTCTTCATCAACGTGGTCGGCGGCATGATCATCGGCGTGGCGCAGCAGGGCATGTCATTCGCCGACGCCGGCCGCAGCTACACGCTCCTGACCGTTGGTGACGGCCTCGTCACCCAGGTGCCGGCGCTGATCGTCTCGACCGCGGCCGGCCTGCTCGTCTCCAAGGCCGGCGTCTCCGGCGCCGCCGACAAGGCGTTGATGAAGCAGTTCTCCGGCTATCCGCAGGCGCTGGCCATGTCCTCGGCGGTGATGCTGGTGCTAGCCGCGCTGCCGGGCATTCCGACCCTCCCCTTCCTCGCGCTCGGCGCCGGCGCCGGCGCGCTCGCCTGGCAGGCGCGCACCAACAAGAGGATCAGCATTAAGGCCGAGGAAGCCGCCAAGGCCGCGCCTGCTCCGGGCACGCCGGGTGCGCCGGGCGCGGCTGCGGCCGAAGAGCCGATCTCGGCTGCGCTCAAGATCGACGACCTCAAGATCGAGCTCGGCTATGCCCTGCTGCCGCTGGTCAACGGCCCCGATGGCACCGACCGCCTCACCGAGCAGATCAAGGCGCTGCGCCGCTCGCTCGCGGTCGAAATGGGTTTCGTGATGCCGGCGGTGCGCATCCTCGACAACGTTCAGCTCGAGGCCAACACTTACATCATCAAGATCAAGGAGGTCGACGCTGGCAGCGGCAAGATCTGGCCGAACCAGTTCATGGTCATGGACCCCGGCGGCAGCCAGGTGCAGGTGCCCGGCATCCACACCACCGAGCCGACCTTCGGCCTGCCTGCGACCTGGGTGGACGCCAGCTTCAAGGAAGAGGCCTCGCTCAAGGGCTACACCGTGGTCGACGCCGCGACCGTGCTCTCGACCCAGCTCACCGAGCTGCTCAAGGCCAACATGTCGGACCTGCTCTCTTATGGCGAGGTGCAGAAGCTGCTCAAGGAGCTGCCGAAGGAGCAGAGCGAGCTGGTCAAGGACATCGTGCCGGGACAGGTCACGGTCTCCGGCATCCAGCGCGTGCTGCAACTCCTGCTGGCCGAGCGCATCTCGATCCGCGACCTCTCGACCATCCTCGAAGGCATCGCCGACTCGCTCGCCTTCTCACGCAATCCCGCGACCATGGTCGAGCATGTCCGCGCCCGGCTGGCGCGGCAGATCTGCGCGCAGAACACCTCCTACAACGGCTATTTGCCGCTGATCGCGCTATCGGCACGCTGGGAACAGGCATTTGCCGAGTCGATCATCGGCCAGGGCGAAGAGCGCAGCCTTGCGATGCAGCCCTCTAAACTCTCTGAGTTCATGACCGCTGTGCGCGAGGCGTTCGAGCGCGCCGCCCGCGAAGGCGAGGCGCCGGTGCTGGTCACCTCTGCCGCAATTCGTCCCTTCGTCCGCTCCCTGGTGGAACGGTTCCGGGCCCAGACGACCGTGCTGTCGCAGGCCGAAATCCACCCTAGAGCGAGGTTGAAAACAGTCGGAAGCATCTGATTTGGCTCAAGAAGCCGCGTGTTTTTTGGCCACATGCAAATGGTTTTTGAGTTCTTGGCGGCTTGCGGGCCAAAAGCCGAAAAGGCGCCTCACAGGCAATTAAATTGTTGAAATAATTATATAATCGAACGACCAAAGATCGCTTTTGATCGCGACCTTTCACGTCCTGTCACGCTCTTGTGATGGCCTCTTGGGAACGAATCCTCCCAATACTAGGTTGTTGGGCACCGGAAGCATGAACCTGCCTGAATGGGCTGGCGACTACTTCGGGTAGATGGCGGCAGGAGGCTTCCATGAACCACTCGATCTACAGCGCAGACCGCGCGACCCATCTGAAGATTGTGGTCGTGGCCCTCGTCGCAGGGATCGTAGTGGCGGGCCTCGGCATCACGGCACGCACGGGTTCGGATGAAGGCCTGACCCAGAGCGCCCGCGTCATCAAGGCCGGCCAGCCGGTCGTGATTACCAGTTCGAACGCGTCCCTCGTTCGCTAAGGAGACCTGACGAGTTTTGTGAATTCACGCGGCTCTTTACCAGCCCCCCAAAGTCGCCACGTGGATATGTAGACGACCCCAACCCCAAGTCGACTACAGAAAGCGCCCGCCCCCCACGGGCGCTTTCTCATGTCTGGGGTATGTTGCGGAAAATGAATTCGGCGCGGATGTAGCCAGCGATACCACGACGGTCACAATTGCGATTCCCCGCAAAGGCGGACAATCCAGTGCGCCGCGGACGGCTCGTTTTCCATTCCTTTTGGAATACTGGATCACCCCTTCGCGGACGATGACAGTGCGCTTGCGGCTACCGCGCCCGGTACGTCGGCGGCGGCGTCTGCACCGTCGGCGCCGCGGCAGCGAAGAGCTCGTCCCTGCTGCCCGTGAGCGGCGGATAGATGCGCCTGCGGTTGATCGTCTCCTTGGTCACTTTCGCGGCCGCGCCGGTGGCGCGCACCTCACGATTCCAGCCTTCCGTGTAGAGCGCGCCCCAGGTGCCGAGATCGAGCACGGTCACGTACCAGTCGATCCGCAACGGCAGCATCGGCAGACCGGCGAGATCAGCCACCACGTTGTGACCGGCGAAGCGGCCCATGGGGCGCGCGAACTGACAGGACATCACGGTCGGATGCAGCCCGTCGATCACGCTCGAGGCAACGTCGCCGGCCGCGAACACACCGCCGACATCCGCAACCCGCATGAAAGGATCGACCAGGATGCGCCCGAGGCGATCGCGCGCGTCCGGAAAGCTCGCCGCCAAGGGGCTTGCACGGAGCCCGGCACACCAAATCACTGTCTGCGCCGAAATGAACTCGCCCGAACTCAGGCGCATGCCGGCAGCCTCGACCGAGACGACGCGCACACCAAGCCGCATCTCGACATCGAGCGAGGCCAAGGCCGTCTCGATCACGGGACGCGCCTGCGCGCCGATGGTGGCGCCGACCGCTGGATTGGGATCGACGAGGACGATGCGGCGGCTGCCGCTGATGCCCGCACGCGTCAGCCTCGCGGGCATCTCGGCCGCGACCTCGATGCCGGTGAAGCCGGCGCCGACCACTACCACCGTCGAACGCCCCGGCGCCGGCACGCTGCGTCCAAGCGAGACGAGATGATCCTCGAGGCGGAGCGCCGCGGCATAGGTATCGACGTCGAAAGCGTGCTCGGCAAGGCCTGGAATGTCGGGACGCATCACCTCGCTGCCGAGCGCCAGCACGAGGCGGTCATAGTCCAACCTCTCCTCACCGCCGCTCGTGACCAGCGAGATTTCACGTCGTGTCGGATCGATGGCTTCAACTTCGCCGATGCCGTGGCTGACGCCGATCGGATCGAGCAGTTGCGGCAGCGGTAGCGCGACCTCGCCGAGGTCGGCCTCGTAATTGCGGACGCGGATGTTGTGATAGGGATTGCGGTCGACGAGACGGATATCGATGTCGCTGTTCGCGCCGATCTCGTCGCGCTTGCGCGCAGCGCCGATGGCCGCCCACAGGCCTGCAAACCCGGCGCCGAGCACGACGATACGCGCCATGTCCGCCTACTGCGCTTTCCCAACGGCCGATACGAGCGACCGACATGCGGATCGAGCGATCCGCCGCAGCCAGATATAGCGCATTCGGCCGCCTTGACCAACTGCGGCAGCATTGACGCGCCGGACAAGATTAGACCGGCCGGATCACGCCTCGCGCAGTTCCGACGGCGTCGCGCCGAAGCGCTTGCGGAAGGCGCGATTGAAATAGGACAGATCGGAAAAGCCTGAGGAATGCGCGATGTCGCTGATCTTGCGCGTCCTGGCGCGGGGATCGCAGAGCAGTTTGCGCGCCTGGAGCAGGCGCTGCTCCAGCACGAATTCGGTGAAGGTCGTGCCGGCCTGCTCGAACAGGCGCTGCGCCTGGCGCGGGCTGAGGCCCGAGCGCGTCGCGATCTCGGACAGGCAGAGATCGTTGCGGCCGAGCGCCGCCATCACGTCGGCGCGCATGAGATCGAGACGGGCCGCCGCATGCCCGCGTCCGCGCGCAAGGCTGGCATGCTCGGCGTCGGTCCCGAGCAGAAGACCGACGAGATCAATCATGTGCTGCGCGGTCAGACGCTGCCCGACCGCATCGAGATGCGGCGCCTGATTGGCGGCGAGCGCATGGTAGCGGAAGATGGTCTCGGCGACCGCGCCGTCGGAGAGCACCTGCGACAGCTTCTCCTCTGCGCGCGGATTGATGTCGAGCAGCGCGCGGCGCGGCATGCGGATGGTGGTGAAGCGCTCCTCGTCGGTGTGGCCGACAGTGCCGGTGATGCTCATGTCGGCGAGCACCATCTGCGCCGGCGCGAGTTCGACGGTGTGACCGTTCTGCCCGACGCGGACGCGGCCCGCATGTCCGACAATCAGGACGAGATCGTCGCTGCCGTCGGCAAGGTGGCTCTGCGTGCGTGAATATTGTGCGGAAGCGCCTTCGGGAATGGCGAGCGCGATGTTGTCGACGACGCTGACCTGGAGCCGGCAGTCGATGCTGTCGCCCCGGCTCGGCCCGATATCGAGGCCGCAGGACCCGAAGACCCGCTCGCGCCAGTGCTCGAACTCCGGACCGTGCGGCAGCCCCGCATATTGGTGAATGAAGATGCCGGGAGCCTTCACTGCATCCATCTGATTTTCTCACCCTCTCCGGCATCGCGCTCAGCGGCGCCGCCTTCAAATTCCGGGCATTTGACGCCGCCAAGTGCAGCCAGGTTCAAATCGGGAGCGGGAATCGGCGGGACTTGTCGGATTACGACGACAGGATGGACCGTGGCGACAGTTTCTGCTGGTAGCTCGAAGCAGAGCGGAATGCCGGACAGTTGTCGTCCGGATTGCGCTCCATCCGGGCCACGACGCTCTTCGCCAGGACGATGAAATGTTGGGCTACTTCGCCGGCTGCGCCGGCGGCACGGTTTCGATCAGCTTGCCGGAAAACACCGGCGCCGAGGTCGGCTGGCCATTGGGCGAACCGCCGGCCTGCTCGACCGTGACGGCGTAAGTCGCGCCGTTGACGACGTCGAAATCGTAGGAAGCCAGCAGCGGACGCGCGGTGAAATCGCTAGCACCGATCACGCCGAGCGAACGCGGGCGCGGCAGCTTGTCGGAGATCAGCCAGAGCTCGAAGCTCTTGCCGGGCTCCGGGGTCGCGCCGACCTTGCGGACCGTGAAATTCCGCGTCGCGCCGTCGATGGTGAGAATGAAGGCGGGGCCGCCGCCCTGGCCCTGCAGCAGCGCGACATATTGCGCGGAGGGGGCGAGCGGCGCGGCCGGTGTCTTCACTTCCACAGTCTGGATGCGCGGCGCGGGACGCAAGGCACCCGGCAACGCATCAGGGAGGAATATCTGAAGCGACAGCGCCACGAGCAGCGCGGCCGCAAGCGCGCCGACGGCGGATGCGATGTTGCGCCAGCGCTTCACGCGCCCCTCGATACGGATCACATTGCCGTCCTCGACGGCCGGCGCCTGCGGCGCGCGACCGACGTTGAGATCCGGAGCATGGACTTGCGGCATGAACTGCGGCGCGATGTCCGGAATAGCGTCGGGCTCGGCACGCGATGTCTGCGGCTGCTCCGCTTCGGGATGCGGCGGCTCCGGGGACTGCACGCCGGCCGTCGACGATTCCGAAGAGGCAATGTCCAGCGAAGGCAATTCCGGTATGGGTGGCGGTGCAGCCTCGACATGCGGCTCCTGCGCAAGGGTCGTGCGCGCGATCTCGGACCTGATGTTCTCCCACACGATCGGACGCGGCTCGACCAAGCCGACCATCTGGTTGAGCGCGCCGAGCCGGAAGGCCCAGGCCTGCACGATATCGGCGAACGCCTTGTCCACCGCCATCATGGTCTCGACCTGCGCGCGCTCGTCGGCGTCGAGCGTACCGAGCGCATATTCCGCGGCGAGCGCGATATGGTCCTCCGTGTAGGCCATCACTGTCCTTCATCTCTCCCCATTGGGGAGAGGTGGACAGTCGTTGCCGCGCTGGTACCTGCCACTCTCATCATCCACTAAAGCCCGAGGCACTCCCGGATATCCAGCATGCTGCGCCGCAGCCACGTCTTCACCGTGTTGACAGGCGCAACGAATTTCTCCGCCAATTGCTCACGGCTCCAACCGTTGTAATAGGCGAGAAGCACGAGCCGCTGGCGGTCCGGCTCAAGCCGGCCGATACATTCCAGGAGCCGTTTCAACTCCTCGGTCATCTCCCTCCGCGCCAGCGGATCAGGACTATCGGCCGCCACCTCCATCGCCTGAGGCTCTTCCTCGATGGAGACTTCCGACTTCTTGCGCACAACGTCGATCGCACGGTTGCGGGCGATCGACGCCATCCACGTGATCGGCGAGGACATGGCCGGATTGAACTGGCCGGCGCTGTTCCAGATCTTGACGTAGGTCTCCTGAATGACCTCCTCTGCGAGATCCTGCCGGCGCAAGATACGGAGCACGACGCCATAAAGTTTCGCGCGCGTGGCGACGTAGAGCCGCTCGAATGCGGCCTGATCGCCCTTCGCCACCGCCTCAATCAGCCCGACCAGCTCTGCTGGCGTCAGCATTCAGCCCCCCACCGCCCGTCGCTTTCCGCGCAAGCCCAGGCACGTCGCTACCATAGCGCGCGACAAACCTGACCACCAAGAGGCGCGGCGCCTCCACTGTGGACAGCAAATATGAAAACCCGGACCTTGCGGTCCGGGTTTGGCAGATTTTTCGGCGGTCGGGCTGCTGGCGCCGTTAGGCGACGGCGCCGATGCGGGCGCGCATCAGGCCGATGCTGTCGAGGTCGGCCTGCTCGCGGGCGTTCTCTTCGGCGCGCTCACGGGCCTGGTCACGCTCGTCGAGGAGCTCGACCTTCTTCAACTCCTCGAAGGCTTCGGCCAATGCGGCCTTGGCTTCGTCGAGTTGGCCCTTGAGCTCGTCGGCCGAGCGGGTCAGGTTCTCGCGGCGCTGGATCGCAGCCTTGGCATAGGTCGGGTAGGCGAAGTGCGAGGGATCGTTGATCCCGGCGCGCTCCTGCTCGGTTTGGATCTCGCGCTCGAGATCAACCGACATCCGCTGGAAGTCGGCGATCATGGTCTCGATCTGGGTGACCCGGCGGCGCTTCTCGTCGACCTGAAATTTCTTCAGGCGAATGAGGGTATCACGTGACTTCATCGACTCGTACTCCCCAGAAGTCCCCTCGCTGCACGTGGGACGGCACCGGTCTCCCCACAGGCCCGATTGCGGCCAAGACCGGCTCTGCTACTCTGTGGGATCGGATGATGACCTGACAAAGTTAGCGTTCCGTTTCCAAATCACCCAGGATTTGCGCCAACTGGCGATAGCCGTCCGCGAGTGATGCATTTTCGTCCTTGCGCTGGCGGAGGAAGGCCTCGAGCGGCTCGTGCAGGCGGATCGCTTCGTCGACCTCGGGGCTGGAGCCGGCCCGGTAGGCGCCAAGCCGGATCAATTCCTCCATGTCGGCATAGGTCGCCATCACCTGTCGTGCCCGCTGGATGGTTGGCCAGAATTGCGGATCGGCCGATTTCGGCATGGTGCGGGAGACGGATTTGAGGATGTTGATGGCGGGGTAGCGACCGCGCTCGGCGATCGAGCGCTGCATCACGATATGGCCGTCGAGGATACCGCGGACGGCGTCCGCAATTGGCTCATTATGGTCGTCGCCGTCGACCAGCACCGTGAAGATCGCGGTGATGGCGCCCTCTCCCAGGCCGGGTCCGGCGCGCTCCAGGAGTTTGGGCAATTCGGTGAACACGGTCGGCGTGTAGCCCTTGGCAGTCGGCGGCTCGCCGGCGGATAGACCAATCTCGCGCTGGGCCATGGCAAAGCGCGTCACCGAGTCCATCAGGCAGAGCACGTCCTTGTCCTCGTCGCGAAAATACTCAGCGACCGCGAGCGTCAGATACGCCGCCTGGCGGCGCATAAGCGCCGGCTCGTCCGAGGTCGCCACCACCACGACGGAGCGCGCAAGCCCCTCCTCGCCGAGATCGTCCTGCAAGAATTCCTGCACCTCGCGGCCGCGTTCGCCGATCAGCCCGATGACGCTGACCGCCGCATCGACGTTGCGCGCCAGCATCGACAGCAGCACCGACTTGCCGACTCCGGAGCCCGCGAAGATTCCCATGCGCTGGCCCCGGCAGCAGGTGAGAAAGGTGTTCATCGCGCGCACGCCGAGATCGAGCGGGGCGCCGACGCGCTTGCGCGAATGCGCGGGCGGCGGCGTATTGCGGAACGGCATCGGCGAGGAACCTTGCGGCAGGGGCCCCTTGCCGTCGATCGGCTCGCCCAGCGCATTGACGACGCGGCCGAGCCAGGCCGCTGACGGCCGCACTTGATTGGCGGCATTGGCGATGACCGCCTTGCAGCCGCGGCGCACGCCGTCGAGGCCGGCGAACGGCATCACCACGGCATTGTTGCCGGAGAAGCCGATCACCTCGCAGGGGATCGAGCGGTTGGCGCCGGTCTCGATCACCAGCCGCGCACCCACCGACATTGCGTGAATGGGACCGGCCACCTCGACCATGAGGCCGCGCACGCCGACTACACGGCCATAGATATTGACGCCGTCGATGTCGCCGATCTGTTCGGCCAAAGCCTTCATAGGTGGGCCTTCATGAGGTGCGCGCCTTCGTCGTCCGGGGCTTCAAGGTGAAAACCTTAAGTTTCGCCATATTTCTGAACGGCGCTTAACTTCGTGTTTACCCGCATCATTAATCATTGCGTCACTGTCTTTGAGACTGAGCGTGACTTCCCTTCAGAAGAAGGCTGAGTCGCGGGAGTCGGTTAGGCCCGCCTCTTAAAGTGGAGCTTGAACAGAACCGGGTGACGAAAGCTGCTTCGCACGCAAGACCTTAGGGCGATTCGACAAAAATTGCACCGGGGGGACTTGCGTTCCAGAATCAGAGTTTGTTAACCATCTGTTGTCAGGATCCGAATCAGTTGTTCAAAGGCGTTTTGTTGAGTGCCGCGAATGCGGCCGACCTGACGCCCAGGAGCGGCGACTATGGGGAACTGGCATGCGCGTTTTGCTGATTGAAGATGACAGCGCCGTCGCGCAGTCGATCGAGCTGATGTTGAAGTCGGAGAGCTTCAACGTCTACACGACCGATTTGGGGGAAGAAGGCGTCGATCTCGGTAAACTATACGATTACGACATTATTCTCCTCGACCTCAATCTGCCCGACATGTCCGGCTACGACGTGCTCAAGCAGCTCCGGGTCTCCAAGATCAAGACACCGATTCTGATCCTCTCCGGCCTCGCCGGCATCGAGGACAAGGTTAAGGGTCTCGGCGTCGGCGCCGACGACTACATGACCAAGCCCTTCCACAAGGACGAGCTGGTGGCCCGCATCCACGCGATCGTGCGCCGCTCCAAGGGCCATGCCCAGTCGGTCATCCAGACCGGCGACCTCGTCGTCAACCTCGACACCAAGACGGTGGAAGTCGGCGGCCAACGCGTGCATCTGACCGGCAAGGAATATCAGATGCTGGAGCTCCTCAGCTTGCGCAAGGGCACGACCCTCACCAAGGAAATGTTCCTCAACCATCTCTATGGCGGCATGGACGAGCCGGAGCTGAAGATCATCGACGTCTTCATCTGCAAGCTCCGCAAGAAGCTCGCCAACGCCTCCGAGGGACGCAACTTCATCGAGACCGTGTGGGGCCGCGGCTACGTGCTGCGCGAGCCGCACGAGGCCGACGAGCGCATCCCGGCCTGATCCTGGTTTACGTCGCGAGCCCTCGGGCTCGCTCCTCCCAGCCTGAACCCCGCCGCAAATGGCGGGGTTTTGTTTTTTGGGGACGCCAAGGCGCCTCATCGTCCTCCCGACATTGAACCGCTATCCTTTCTCCGCCGACGAATGGTCGCTGCACGATGGGGGAACGATGATCCTGCAATCACTCGCCGGCCTGCCCGCCTTCCTGGTCTATTTCTGCACCGGGCTGATCGCCATCGTGGCCTATCTGTTCGTCTACACGCGCATCACTGCGCATAACGAATTCCAGCTCATCCGCGACAACGAGCCGGCCGCGGCGATTGCGCTCGGCCTCAGCCTGCTCGGCTTCGTGGCACCGCTGGTCAGCGCCATCGCCCATTCGGCCAATGTGCTCGATTGCCTGATCTGGGCGACGATCGCACTGGTCGTGCAGGTCATCGTGTTCTTCCTCGTGAAGGTCCCGGTGCCGAACCTGTCGGCGCGGATCTCTGCCGGCGAGCTTGCCCCGGCGATCTGGCTTGGCCTGTCCTCGCTCGCCGCGGGCCTGCTGAACGCCGCCTGCATGATCTACTGACATGGCCGACAAACCCTCCAAAAAGGAGTTCGGCAAGCGCCGGCAAGTGGCCGAGCTACCGCCTCGGAGGCCGCCGGTGAAGCGCTCCGGCCATGTTGCACTGCTGGTGATGGGCACGATCGCGGTCGGCACCACCGCCTACACGATGATGCCGCAGACCTGCGAGCCGCCTCCGCCCGGAACGGAAGCGCCAGCTCAGGCGAGCACCCCGTGCAGCAGCCGAAGCAGTTCCTCGAGCGGTGGCAGCAGCTCGCGTTGGTCGTCGCGATCGAGCTTCTTCAGCAGCGATTCCTCGAGCCATTCCTCGTCGGGAACGTCGTCCGAGTCGGGCTCCGGCAGCGTGAGCCGCGGCGGCTTCGGCTCGTTTGGCCATGGCTTTTCAAGCGGCGGCTGATCCATGCAACGCATCGTCTGTCTCGAGCGCAACGACTGGCGAGAAACCGCAGCGCAATGCGGTTTCGTCTTCCACACCATCGACGGCGAACGCTATTGGGACGAGCGCGCTTATTACAGCTTCACCCTCGACGAGATCGAGCGCGACATCGAGACGCCGACCGGCGAGATCGAGGCGATGTGTCTGGAGCTTGCCGGCCGCGTCATCGGCGACGAGCGCTACCTGCGCAGCCTGAAGATTCCGCGAGCATTTTGGACCTTGATTGCCGAGAGCTGGGAGCGCGACGACCGCAGCCTCTATGGCCGGCTCGATCTCAAGTTCGACGGCGAAGGTCCGGCAAAGCTGCTCGAATACAATGCGGATACGCCGACTTCGATCTTCGAAGCCGCGGTATTTCAATGGACATGGCTCGAGCAGGCGATCGAACGGCGCATCATTCCGTCGCATGCCGACCAGTTCAACTCCATCCACGAGCGGCTGATCGCCGCGTGGAAGGAGATCGCCGCCGGCCGCCACGTCCATCTCACCGGCATTACCGGCAATGAGGAAGACGCCGGCACGCTGGCTTATCTCGAAGACACCGCGCGCCAGGCGGGGCTCTCGACCAGGCTGCTCGACATCGAGGCGGTCGGCTGGCGCGATGATGGTGGCGGCTTCGTCGATCTCGACGATTGCGATATCGGGCTGGCCTTCAAGCTCTATCCCTGGGAGTGGATGTTCCACGACGCCTTCGGCGCCAAGCTCAAGGACGCACCGACGCGCTGGATCGAACCGCCGTGGAAGGCCGTGCTCTCCAACAAGGGAATCCTGCCGCTGCTGTGGGAGATGTTTCCGAACCATCCCAATTTGCTGCCGGCCTTCTTCGAGGATGATCCTCGCGCTGCTGAACTCGGAACGTCCTATGTGCGCAAGCCGCTGCTGTCGCGTGAAGGCGCCAATGTCACGCTTGTATCTGGCGGCATGCCGCTCGACGCGCAGGCGGGCCCTTACGGCGCCGAAGGTTTCGTGCGGCAGGCGCTATCACCGCTGCCGAACTTTTCAGGCTTCTATCCTGTGATTGGAAGCTGGCTGGTGAACCACGAGCCGTGTGGCCTCTCGATCCGCGAAGACGAGAGCCCGATCACGGGCAACCGCTCGCGGTTTCTGCCACATGCGATATTGTGAGGCGTATGACAGATGAGATCACCGCGCCGCAGCCACCTTCAACGACGGCGGCATCAAACCGCCCATAGGGCGGCCGGAGCGCAAGGGGTTGAGCTGATAGAGACCGCGGCGATCGGCGATGGGGCGGAACGCATCAGAGATGCCGATGACGGATTCGGCGGCGCCAAGCAGCAGCGTGCCGTCGGGCTCCATGGCCTTCGCCATCCGCTCGAAGATCACCGCCTTGGTGTCCTGGTCGAAATAGATCAGCACGTTACGGCAGAAGATCACGTCGAACGTGCCGAGATGGGAGAAGTCCTGCAACAGATTGAGCTGGCGGAACTGCACCATCGATCGAATGTCGGGATTGAGCTGCCAGACGTCCCCGACTTGCGTGAAGTGTTTCACGAGGAGCTGAATCGGCAGGCCGCGCTGCACCTCGAACTGGCTGTAGATGCCGGCTTTGGATTTCTCCAGCACCTCCTGCGACAGATCGGTGGCGACGATCTCGATACGCCAGCCGGCGAGCGCAGCACCCATCTCCTTCAGGCACATCGCGATCGAATAGGGCTCCTGCCCCGTCGACGATGCCGCTGACCAGATCCGGAGTGACCTGCGTGCCGCGCGCGCCTGGACCAGACCTGGAATGATCGTCTCGCGCAAATGGTCGAACGGGATCTTATCGCGGAAGAAGAAGGTCTCGTTGGTGGTCATGGCTTCGACCACGTCGGTCGCGAGCCGGCCGTCACCATTCCTGATCTTCAACACGAGATCGGGAATGCCCGATAGGCTCGCCTTGCGGGCCAGCGGCAGCAGCCGGCTCTCGACCAGATATTGCTTGTCGGCCGACAGGTCGAGACCGGAGCGCTCCTTCAGGAACTTGCGCAAATATTCGTAGTCAACCGGCGTCACGAGCGGTCCCCCGCGAACAGACGATTGACCTTGGCGCCGATCTGGTTGAGCGGCAGGATCGCCGCGCAGATGCCGGCATTGGCGGCCGCGCCCGGCATGCCCCAGACGACGCTGGAAGCCTCATCCTGCGCGATGACACTGCCGCCGGCAGCGACGATGTCCTTGCCGCCGCGCATGCCGTCGGAGCCCATACCCGTCAGGATCACGCAGAGGATGCCGCCGTGCCAGATGTCGATGGCGGAGGTGAAGAGCGGGTCGACCGCAGGCTTGCAGAAATTGACGGCGGGGCCGTCGTCGAGCGCGATCACAGTGTCGGTGCCGCTGCGCACGACGCGCATGTGCTTGCCGCCGGGCGCCAGGTAAATCCGTCCCCGCTTCACCGGCTCGCCGTCGATCGCCTCGGCCGCCGGCTTGCGGCTCGAACGCGCCAGATGCTCGGCAAGAATGGTGGTGAAGGTCGGCGGCATGTGCTGGGTGATCAGCACCGGGACGCGATCGATCACCGGGCCGAGTTCGGTGACGAGCGCCATCAGCGCCTGCGGACCGCCGGTTGAGGAGCCGATCAGCAGCACCTTTGGCGCCTGGGTCGAGAACGGGCGCGTGGCCGGCGCTCCCGCCGACGGCGCGGCCGAAGCCGGCGCGGTGGACCGCGCGACGGCCGCTGCACGTACAACCGACGCGGGGCTCGCGGGCGCCAGCGGCGGGCTCGCAACCGCGGACCTCCTGCGCAGGCGCGCGCCGAGGTGGCGGATCTTCTGGACCAAATCGTGGTGGAAGATGTCCGCGGCCGACGCCTCGCGCGTCGACTCCGGCTTCGGAATGTAGTCGGCCGCGCCGAGCGACAACGCCTTGAAGCTGATCTCCGCGTTACGGCGGGTCAGCGTCGAGGCCATGATGATGACCAGATCGCGCTTCTTCGCCAGCAGTTGCGGCAGTGCCGAGAGGCCGTCGAGCTCGGGCATCTCGATGTCGAGCACGGCGACATCGGGGTTGATGCGTTCGATCTGGTTGACCGCCTCGAGCCCGGTGCGCAGCGAGGCCGCAACCTCCATGTCGTGCTCGGCACCGACCCAGCGCGAGATCAGACCGCGAATAACGACGGAATCGTCGACGATCATCACCCGCAACGGGCCCGCCTCGCGCGACGAGCCCGTGGTCGAATTACCTGCGAACGCAACACTCATTACTCACCAACTCAGACTGAAACGGTTCAGTTGAAAACAAGCGCCGAAGGATCCGTTCAGCCTCCGGGCGATCGCTCAGATAAGGCCGACTTCCTGGAATTTCGCCGTCACGATGTCCTTGTCGAAGGGTTTCATGATGTACTCGTTGGCACCGGCGTGCAGCGCGCGCGCGATGTGCGCGACGTCGTTCTCGGTGGTGCAGAACACCACCTTGGGCTGATCGCCTCCGGGCATGCGCCTGAGATGGCCGAGGAACTCGTAGCCGTCCATGATGGGCATGTTCCAATCGAGCAGCACCGCATCGGGCAAGCCGCGCTTGCAGGCTTCCAGGGCCTTCTCACCGTCTTCGGCTTCGAGGATCTGGAAGTCGAGGCCCTCCAGGATCCGGCGCGCAACCTTGCGGATGACGCTGGAATCATCAACGACGAGACAAGTTCGCATGTGAACCTCTGCTTCCTTCCCCTTTGCCGGGGCGCTTTCAGTTGCAGGCCCGATAACGGCGATGCCGCCGTATCAGGCTGCCATCATCTCGGGCGCGAGCTCGAGGACGCGATCGACGTCGAGGACAACCATGAGCTGGCCGTCGAGGCGATGGACGCCGCCGGCGAGCTTGGCCATGCGGGGGTCGAGGTTGACGGGGTTGTCTTCCTTGCCGTCCTCGGGCAGGCGCAGCACCTCGCCGATCTGGTCG